>NZ_MVAD01000005.1 GCF_002007115.1 Massilia sp. KIM
GCCTGCCGCCGGCCCTGATCCAGACCGCCGAGAACGACGTGCTGCGTGACGAAGGCGAAGCCTACGGCCGCAAGCTCGACCAGGCCGGCGTGCCGGTGACCGTCACCCGCTACAACGGCATGATCCACGACTTCGGCCTGCTCAACCCGCTGGCCACCCTGCCGGGCGTGCGCTCCCAGGTGCTGCAGGCCGGCACCGAGCTCAAGAAAGCCTTGGCCAAGTAAGCACCGTGTCTCCTCGCGGACCCGCGCCCCTGACCGGGTCCGCTCTCAGCCGCCTTCGGGCGGCTTTTTTTCGCCTGCCTCTGGCCTTGCCCATCAACGAAAAATTTCACAATTCAAGGAATTGATGCTCAGCTCACGAAAGCGCGCTGGGCGTGGAAAAAATGACATCCAGTTCGGCCGCCGGATCGGGACAAACCTGCAATAAATATCAGGCATCCGATGCCTGAACGGTGGGCCGGCACCATTTTCCGAGCCCACGAAATCTGCGCCCGGACGACGCGAACTCAGCAATAAAACCCTCGAATTTACTTATATCTGTCATCTTCTTCGCGAATATGACGAGGTATTGGGCGTCTTTTCTTGCTCCTCTACCAAGGAAATTGTCATCCTTGCGTCGACAATGTACAACGTCCGAAAATTTTTTCCGTACGGAAAACGAATTCCTCAGGGAACTGTTTAGAATTGCCGTCCATCAGCTTCCGGGCGTCAATATTTTCGATGATCGCGGGGCTCACCGGCCAACCTGGCAACGCTTTCCACCCCAAGAAATTTAACAGTCTCGCTCCCATGCACACCTCTGCAGCAAGCATTCCGCGCCATTCCAGTTTTTCGTTTGCGCAAGCCCAGCAATTCGCCCTGCCGCTCCTGTTCACCCTGTTCGGCCTGATCATGGGTTCCTGGGCCGGCCGCATCCCGGCCCTGGCCGAGCGCGTGCACGTTTCCCATTCCGCCCTGTCGATGGTGCTGCTGTGCGGCGGTCTTGGCGCCGTGGTGTCCTACCCGATCTCGTCCTTCCTGATGGGCCGTTTCGGCGCCCGCAAGACCCTCCTGGTCTCGGGCATGGCCCTGCTGGGCGTGCTGGTGGCGATCGGCATGGCGCCGACCGTGCCGCGCCTGATGCTGGCGGTCCTGTTCCTGGGCATCACCGCCAGCACCTTCGACGTCGCGATCAATTCGGCCGCGACCAAGCGTGAAAAGCAGACCGGCAAGTCGGAACTGTCCTTCCTGCACGGCCTCGGCTGCGCCGGCGGCCTGGCGGGCGCGACCCTGGGCAGCCTGATGGCCAGCCTGAAGATCGCCCCGGCCACCCATTTCATGATGCTGGCCGGTCCCCTGGCCCTGCTGCTGTGGGCCGCCTACTCGATGCTGGACATCGAAGACGAGGCGGAGCAGGTGGAAAAGAAGTCCTTCTCGCTGCCGCGCGGTCCGCTGGCGCTGCTGGGCCTGCTTGGTTTCCTGGGTTCGATGTCGGAAGGCAGCATCGCCGACTGGAGCGGCGTGTTCCTGAAAGAACACTTCGGCGCGTCGGACGGCTTGGCGCCGCTGGCCCTGTCGGCCTTCTCGGTCATGATGCTGCTGTCGCGCCTGGTCGGCGACAAGCTGAAGCTCCGCTTCGGCGCCCAGCGCCTGGTGACGATTGGCGCGCTCGTGTCCGCCAGCGGCCTGTTCTTCGCGGTCCTGTCGCCGAATGCCTACGTGGCGCTGGCGGGCTTCGCCATCGCCGGTCTCGGCCTGTCGCTGCTGTTCCCCTTCGTGTTCAGCGCCGCCGGCGCCCAGGGTCCGGCAGCCCTGGCGGCGGTGGCCAGCATGGCCTATAGCGGCAGCCTGATGGGCCCGCCGGTGATCGGCGCCGTCGCCCACTATGTCGGCATGCAGGCGGCCATCGGCTACGTCGGCGGCCTGTCGCTGGTGATCGCCATGGTGGCCAGCCGCACCCGCCTGCTCAAGTAATGCTTCCTGGCGGCCCTGCCCGGGCCGCCCTTCCTCCAGCGCAGACGCTTCCGCAAGGACGTCTGCGTTTTTTTTCGTGCGCGGTGCTCAGGCGCCGCGGCGCGCCCAGTCGCGTGGCGAAACGCCCATCAGCGCGCTGAAGGCGCGGGTGAAGGTCGAGGGACTGGTATAGCCGGTGCGCAGGCTGACCTGCTTGACCGGCAAGCCCTGGCGCAGCAGGCGCCCGCCCAGGGTGATGCGCCAGCGCGTCAGGTATTCGCCCGGCGGCACCCCCATCACCTCGCGGAAGTGTTCGGTGAAGGCGGCGCGCGACATGCAGGCGACCCGGGCCAGCGATTGCACGGTCCAGGCTTCCTCGGGCCGCTCGTGCATGGCCGCCAGGGCCAGCGACAGGTTGCGGTCGCTCAGGCCTTCGAGCAGGTCGAGCGCCAGGCGGCCGCTCTCGAATTCGCGGCGCACCACCTGGACCAGCAGCACATCGCACAGGCGGTCGACGATCAGCTCGCGGCCCGGATGCTGGCCCCCCGCTTCGCCGAACAGCAGCTCGAGCGTGGGACCGAGGCCGGCGATCTCGGCCAGCGGCACATGCATGCAGTCCGGCAGCACCCGCGTCAGCGGGTTGTCGAGCTCGCTCTCAAAGGCGATGTCGGCGCACAGCAGCGAAGCCATGTGGCCGGCCGGCACCTGCAGGCGGTGGCTGCTGCCGCGCGGGTAGAACACCAGCGCGGGCTGGTCGGCGCGCAGGATGGAACCGTCCTCGTGCATGAACTCGACCGGTCCCTGGCGTACCAGGTGCAGGTGGCCGGAGCGGCCGTTGGCATGGAACTGGTTCACGTCGCAAAACTGGCCATTGAAGAAGACGCGCGCATTGAAGGCGTGGCGGCCGAACAGGAACGACAGTTTGTCCATGAAGCAAAATTCCCGACGTTAGGCAAAGTTTTATAGACGATAAGCACAATTTCCATGTGGAAATAATCCGTGTCAACATCGAGAATACAGGTCTTCCCGGCGTTCCGCCGCACTTTTCCCTGTTCATGGTCTATTTATGAAGCACTTGCGCATCAAACACGTCATCGCGTCCGTTCTCGGCGCACTGATCGCCTTGACCCTGGTCGTGGGCGGTATCGGTTACTACGCGACCCAGCAATCGGTCGAGCTGCTGCAGAATCTCGCCCTGCGCGGCGCCCACCAACAGCTGGCGCTGTCCAAGCTGGTGTACCGGATGGAAGCCAACCGCAGCCAGATCCTGCAAGCCCTGCAGCACAACCCGGAAAGCCGCTTCGCGGCCCTGCACGACCACCCCTTGTCCAACCACATGCGCCAGATCGAGCGCAACAGCGCCGAGCTGAAGCAGGAGCACGATGAGTTGCTGGCGTCGATGCGTTTGCCGGAAACGCGGGAGGCCCTGGGGCGCTGGCGCCAGGCCAGCCAGGACTTCGGCGTGAACCTGGTCGGCGACGCGGCCCGCGCGGTCGAGGCCGGCAATTGGGACGCCGCCCATGAGCTGCTGGGCCGGGGCATCAACCCGACTTACCTGAAGAGCCAGCAGGCCTACGCCGAGCTCCAGGATTACATGAGCAAGCGCAACGAACGCCGCAGCATCGAACTGCAGGAAGAACTGGGCTTCCTGCACCTCCTGCTGGCCGGCGCGCTGGCGCTGGCGGTGCTGCTGGCCCTGCTCGCCGCCGTCTACCTGGTGCGTGCGATCACCCAGCCGCTCGCGGAAGCGGTCGGCATCGCGCGCCGCGTCGCCGACGGCGACCTGAGCATGCATATCGTGCCCGCTTCGCGCAACGAGTTCGGCCAGCTGCTGGGCGCGCTGCGCGACATGACCGCCAGCCTGGACGGCATCGTGGGCGGCGTGCGCCGTGGCAGCGAGGTGATCGCCTCCGCCTCGACCCAGATCGCCACCGGCAACATGGACCTGTCGTCGCGCACCGAACAGCAGGCCAGCGCGATCGAGGAAACCGCCGCCTCGGTGGAGGAATTGACCACCACGGTGCGCCAGAACGCCGACAATGCGCGCCAGGCCAATCACCTCGCCGCCAGCGCCTCGGACGTCGCCGTGCGCGGCGGCGAGGTGGTGGCCGAGGTGGTGGACACCATGGGCGCGATCGAGGCATCGGCGCGCCGCATCGTCGACATCATCGCGGTCATCGACGGCATCGCCTTCCAGACCAATATCCTGGCCCTGAACGCGGCGGTGGAGGCGGCGCGCGCCGGCGAGCAGGGGCGCGGCTTCGCCGTCGTCGCCAGCGAAGTGCGCAACCTGGCCCAGCGTTCGGCCAGCGCCGCCAGGGAGATCAAGGACCTGATCACCGACTCGGTCGGCAAGGTCGACAGCGGCAGCCGCCTGGTCAACCAGGCCGGCGCCACCATGCAGGAGATCGTGCTGAGCGTGCGCCGGGTGGCCGACATCATGGGCGAGATCACCGCCGCCACCAGCGAGCAGAGCGCCGGCATCGAGCAGATCCACCAGGCGATCAGCCAGATGGACCAGGTGACCCAGCAGAACGCCGCCCTGGTCGAGGAAGCGGCCAGCGCCGCCCAGTCGCTGCAGGAAAGCGCGGCCGGGCTGGCCCAGCAGGTCAGCGTGTTCCGCCTGGCGGACGGGGCCGGTGCCGCACGGCCGGCGGCGCGAGCACCGGCGCGCCAGCCACGGCTGGCGACGGCCTGAGTCGGGCCACGTGTGAACGGCCTGGCCTGATCGCGATCGCGCCCGGGCCACGGCCGCCGCTTACAAGTTGGGCCGCGGCCGGCGAACGGCTGCCAATTGCCAGCAGGGCCACGGCGCGGCCCACGGCAGCTGTTTGCCAGCAGGGCCACAGCACGGCCCACCGCCGCCGTTCACCAGTAGGGCCACAGCCCGACCGCGCGCAGTTCGCTCGGTTCGGTCCCCTTGAGCAGGGCGCGCGCGTGCTCCAGCACCGCCAGCGCGCGCTGCGCACCCGGGTCCCAGATGCAGCGGTGGCGCCGCCGGTCGGGCGGGGCCCAGCGCGCGATGTCGCCGCGCGCGAAGATCACCACGCTGGGAAGGCCCAGCCCGGCCGCGATGTGCGAGACGAGTCCGTCGTGGCAGATCAGGAGCCGCGCGCGCTGCAGCAGCGCGCCCAGTGCGCCGGGCGAGAGCGGCGGCGCCGTGAACACCGCCGCGCTGCGCATGTGGCGGGCCACCGCGTCGGCCGGCGCCGCCTCGTCGCCGCAGCCGCTTAGCACCACCGCCAGCGCGAATTCGTCGGCCAGCCGGTCGGCGAGCTCGGCGAAGCGCTGCGGCGGCCAGGCGCCGTCGTGGGTGGCGCCCGGATGGACGCACAGGTAGCGGCCGGGCTCCAGCGCCGCCGCCAGGCCGCTGTCCGCCAGCTCGCGCTCGTCGCAGGGCGCGAGCGGGAACTCCAGGCGGTTGTCGGTGCGCGGCGCACCGAGCGCTTCGACCAGGCGCAGCAGGCGCTCGGGCTCGGCGCCGCCGCCGGCGTCCGGATAGGGCAGCAGCACCGTGCGCTCGCTGCTCATGCCCCGGCCCTGGCAATAGCCGGCCATGGCGCGCGCGCCGAAGCCGGCCACGATGTGGTTGCTGACGTCGCCGCTGCCGTGCAGCTGCAGGGCCAGGTCGAAGGCGCGCGCGCAGACCTCGGCATAGAAGGGCGTCAGCGCCTCCTGGCGTACCGGCTGCTCGGGCAGCAGCGGGTGGCCGGGGAAGGGCAGGAACTCGTCGACATAGGCCGGGTGGCGGCGCGCGAATGCTGCGCCTTCAGGCAGGCCGGCCAGCACCACGCGGGCCAGGGGCAGGGCGGCGCGCAGGGCGCGCAAGGCCGGCGCCGCGCACAGCAGGTCCCTCAGGGGCAGGGCCCGGAACACCGCCACCGAGCGGATGTCGGGTCGCTGCAGCAGCGCACGCCGGGCCATGGGATTCTCCTCTTGTTCTTGGCGCCGCGCGGCGCCCGGGTCATCGTTGGAGAAGGGCGCGTGGAATTAGTTCGGGCCAAAAGCGGGACGGCGCCGGGAGGGGCAGGGCGAAAACCGGTATCATCGGGAAACGCCAATCGCTGATCACCACCATGCTCCAGACACCCGCCTCGTTCACGCCGCTGTTCGCTCCCCGGCCGGATCCGCATGCGCTGAACTTCCTGTTCAGCGGCGGCCGCCTGCTGGTGCGCGAACCCGACCTGGCCCTGCCCGACGCCGCCGTGCTGGCGGCCCTGGACCTGCCGCCCGGCCAGTTGCAGCCGCTCGGCCTGTTCGGCGATCGCTTCGGCGAGCGCTATTGCCAGGCGGGCTGGCTGGACGGGGAGCCTGCGCCGCCGCCCGGCTATGCCTGGCGCGGCCTGCGCTCGCTGTTCGGCGAGCTCGACGAGCAGCTGCTGGGCCTGGCGGGGCGCGCGGCCCAGGTGGCCGAATGGGCGCGCACCCACCGCTTCTGCGGCGCCTGCGGCAGCGGCACCGTGCTGGCCACGGGCGAGCGCTGCTTCAAGTGCGTGAACTGCGGCCACATGGCCTATCCGCGCATCTCGCCGGCCATGATGGTCCTGATCCGCAAGGGCGACGCGGTGCTGCTGGCGATGCACCTGGCCTCGCCGGTCAAGCGCTTCGTGCCGCTGGCGGGCTTCCTGGAGGCGGGCGAGTCGGTGGAAGAGGCGATCCACCGCGAGGTGTACGAGGAAGTCGGGCTGCGCGTGCACAACCTGCGCTATTTCTCCAGCCAGTCCTGGCCCTTCCCGCATTCGCTGATGCTGGCCTTTACCGCCGACTACCTGGACGGCGAGATCCGCGTGGACGAGAGCGAGATCGCCGAGGCGCGCTGGTTCGGCCCGGACGACGAATGGCCGGAGCGCGTGCCCCAGTTCTCGGTGTCGAGCGTGCTGGTCGACGCTCACCGTCCGCCCGGCCGCTGAAGCTGGCCGGGCCACGCCGGCCGGAGCCGGTGGGGCCGCGCAGGCCGGCCGCGCAGTGCGGGCCGCCCAGGTCGGTCCGCTCAGGTCTAGCCGGGCAGTTCGCGTGGGGCAGGTCGGGCGGGGCAGATTGCGCCGGGCGCGCCGAGTGCGTCGGCGCGCCCGATGCTCAGGCCGGTTCGGCCGGCTGCAGCGGCTGCACGGACTGGGCCGAGGCGCGCGCCTCCTGCGGCAGCACCGGGGCCGGCTTGGCGCCGGTGCCGCGCAGATTGATGGCGCGCTGCAGGAGGTCGAACCAGAACGGGGCGCCGAACAGGGTGGTACAGGCGGTGACCAGCCAGCCCGCCACCTGCAGGGCGAAATCGGCATTGAGCACGGGCGGGAAGCTGGTCCAGCCGATCGGCAGGGCCCATAGCTGGTCCAGGGTGGCGCCGTCCAGTCCGGCGGGCACCGAGGTGATGTGGGCCGCCAGCACCGGGTGCTGCCACAGGCTGCGGAACAGGTGGATGCTGTCGATGTTGAACAGGATGGCGAGCAGCAGCGCCAGCAGCCAGGACACCAGCAGCTGGCGCCGCTTGTAGACGCCCGACAGGCGCTGCATGGCGTTGTCGAACCAGGCGGCGACGCCGTCCTGGAAGCGCTGCAGTTCGCCGCCGGCCTGGGCGTAGAGGATCTGCAGGGTGCGCCGCAGCTGGGGATCGGGCACGGCGGCAATGGATGCGCCGACCGAGTTCTCGCCCTCGCGGATGGTGTCGACCAGGGCCAGGGCGAAATGGGCGGGTTCGATGTAGGATGGCCGCAATTCCGGTGCGCGGCCGTCGCGCGCGCCGGTGCTGCCCTGCGGGTTGACCAGCGGATGCGCGTACAGGCTGCGCGCCAGCGCCTCGAAGCGCGGATCGGCCAGCATGCGCTTGACGCCGTCGAGCAGCAGGGCGGCGCGCAGGCCGAAGGCCGCGGCCAGGGCTTCCTGCAGGGTGCTGACCACCAGCGCCAGGGTGCCGTAGCAGAAGGCGAGGCCGATGGCGACTTCGAGAACGGTGCTGCCGAACATGGCGTGTCTCCCGGATGGATCCGCCTTTCAGCCTAGGCCATCCGTGGCCTGAAGGTTTATTCCTGCTCAAGAAGCCGGCGGGAAAGGGTCGGCTAGGGGCATTTTCTATATACTTGCGGCAATTGATTTTTTAAGGTTTACCATGTCTGACAAAGAAGCTTTCACCGAACACGACTGGCGTCGCCTGCTGGCCAGCCTGGGCGAGGATCCCGACCGCCCGGGCCTGCACGAGACGCCGGCGCGCGTGGCCAAGGCCTGGAAACACTGGACCTCGGGCTACGACCAGAATCCGGTGGAAGTCCTCAAGGCCTTCGAGGACGGGGCCGAGGAGTACAACGAGCTGATCGTGGTGCGCGGCATCCCGGTCTACAGCCACTGCGAGCACCACCTGGCGCCCTTCTTCGGCCGCGCCACCGTGGGCTACCTGCCGAACGGCCGCATCGTCGGCCTGTCCAAGCTGACCCGCCTGGTGGACATCTTCGCCAAGCGCCTGCAGGTGCAGGAGCGCCTGACGATCCAGATCGCCAACGCCCTGATGGAAGTGCTGGAACCGAAGGCCGTGGGCGTGGTCATCAAGTGCCGCCACATGTGCATGGAAAGCCGCGGCATCCGCACCCCGGGCGAGGAAACCATCACCTCGGCCCTGCTGGGCGATCTGCAGCCGAACCTGGCGCTGCGCACCGAGTTCCTGTCGCTGGCGCGCGACGACCGCGGGGCCTGAACCCGGCGCCGGCCGCATGCCCGCACGGCGGGCGCGGCCGCGCTTGCGCGTCCTGATCCGGGAACCTGTTCCATATCCGGGGCCTCCAAGATGTTTTGGAGGCCGCGATGGACCGTCCCGCCTACCCCAGCGACATTTCGCGTGAAGCCTTCGAGGACATCCGCGGGATGCTCGAGTCCGCCCGGCGCAAGACCAGGCCGCGCAAGCACGACCTGTACGACGTGTTCTGCGCCGTGCTCTACTTTCTCCAGACGGGCAGCACCTGGCGCAACCTGCCGCCCGGCTTTCCACCCTGGCGTACGGTGCACGAGTACTTCACCCAATGGAACATGCTGTACGACGGCGATCGCACCCTACTCGAGAGCGTGCTGCACAAGGCCGGGCGCGAACCTGAGCTGGTGCATCTGCACAAGCTGCTGCACCGGCGCTAAGCGGCCGGAAGAGCCCTGTCACGGCCTTGTCACAATCTGTTGCATTTCCCCAGAAGTGCGCGAGGGCACTTGGGCTAAGCTAACAATAAAGTTGTCAAAATTTTATTGTCGGCGGAATCATGCTCGAGCACCTGAACCTCACCCTGTTTGCGGCCCTCAACGCCCATGCCGGCCTGTCCGGCTGGCAGTTGTTGGGCGCCGTGTTCGCGGCCGAATGGCTGATCTTCCTGGTGCCGCTGGCGCTGGTGCTCCTGTGGGCGGGCGGGGCCGGCGCGCGGCGCGACGTGGCCTTGCGCGCCTTCTTCGCGGCGGCCTGCGCGCTCAGTGTCAACGCCCTGATCGGACATTTCTGGTACAGCCCGCGTCCCTTCGTGGCCGAGATCGGCCACACCTTCCTGTTCCACGACCCCGACAGTTCCTTCCCCAGCGACCATGCGACCAGCATCTTCTCGGTGGCCCTGGTGCTTGCCTTCAGCGCGGTCCCGCTGGCGCGCCGCATCGGCATGGCGCTGCTGCCGTTGGCGCTGGTGATCGCCTGGTCGCGCGTCTACCTGGGCGTGCACTGGCCGAAGGACATGGCCGGTGCGCTGGCGGTCTCGGCCGCGATGGCGCTGCTGGCCCATACCCCGGCCGCACAGGCGGCCAGCCGGCGCGCCCTGCCGGCGCTCGAAGCCCTGTACCGGCGCCTGCTGGCGCTGCCGATCGGACGCGGCTGGCTGCAGCCCTGACCCCGACCGGCCTGGGGCTTATTCCTCGGGCGGCACGAACACCAGCTTCTTGTCGGCGTCGAAGCGGAACACGCCGATCGCCTGGCCGGTGACGGCGTCGGCGTCCGGCGCTTCGAGCTCGGAGCAGCCGCGCGTCTCGACCAGCCAGGCCTCGTCGTCGGCGCGCAGCGTATAGGTGCCGTTGCCGCTGTCGAACAGCTCGATCTCCATGCCCGGCAGGCGCACTTCGCCCAGTTCCATCTGGCGCTGGCAATCCGGCATGCGCGAGACGATCAGGCGCAGGGCCGCGCGCTTGCTCCAGAAATAATCCTGGTCGACCCGGACGATCAGCGCATGCTGGTTGTCGTCGATGGTGTAGCTGGCGGTTTCGCTGGTGCAGCCGGCCAGCAGCAGGGGCAGAAGCGCGGGCAGGAGGGGGGAAAGGCGCATGGGAGATCCGAAGTTCGTCGATGCAACATTGCATCTCCCGCCGAGTATAGAAGCGCCTTCCGCGCCGTGCAACCGCGCCCGTGTCAGAACTCGGTGCCGAGCGTCAGCGCGCCGAAGCTGTGGCGGTGCACCTTGCAGGGCGAACAGAACTCGGGCGTGCGCCGGGTCGCCTTGAACTGCACGAACCAGGGGCCGTGGTCGACCCCGCGGGTGCGCGGGAAGTCCAGGCGCAGGCCGGCCATGGCGTCGCCCACCCAGCGCCGCGGGCGCACGCCGGGGTCGTCGCGCCCGGGCCGCCCCTGGAGGAACAGGTTGTAGGCCATGTAGCGCCCTTCGAGGCCGACGAAGGCCGTGCACTGGACCCAGTCCCACAGGCAGGAGGTGCCGAGCTTGTTGCCGGTCAGGCGATGGCTGATCCCGGGCGGCATCGGCGAGACCGGCGGCAGGTCCTTGCCGAGCGCCAGCGTCACGCCGCCGGCCGCGTAGCTCATCAGGGTGCCGAGGCCGGCGCGCCAGTAGGCATTGGTCTGCACCTGCACCCTGCCCAGGTCCCCCGACAGGCCGGGCAGGGCGGCGCGCTTTTCCACCGCCAGCACGAAGGCCAGGGAATTGCCGACCTGGTGGTCCCAGCCGCGCGGTTCGGGACGCTCGACCACGCGGTGCACCAGTTTTTGCGTGGGCTCGGCCAGCGACAGGCTGCCGGTCATGCCGGCCTGGGCGCTGAAGGTGGTCAGCACTTCGCCGCCGGGCGAGAGGAACAGGTAGTCGCGCTGCAGGTAGAGCAGGCCGGCGTAGGGCCGGTCCCAGGACTGGTAACGGGCCACCGTGATGTCGTTCGGGGTGTACATCAGCTGCCCGAAGCTGTTCTGGGTGAACAGCAGGCGGTCGCCGGCGCAGTCGAACACGCGGCACAGGCTCTCGGTCAGGGAGCGCATGCGCGGCCCGCGCGTATCGGCGAGGTGGCGTCCGGCGAGCTGGATGCCGTTGGTGTAGTAGCGGTCGGTGCCGAAGAAATCGTCGTTCTCGTAGGTGAGGAAACGCGACTCCTGGGCGCCGGCGCTACCGGCCAGCAGCAGCGCGAGGGCAAGGAGGCGGGTGAGCAAGGGCTGCATCGTCGGCCTTTCGAGTTCGTCACCAGCCTAGTGTCGAACTTGCGGAAAGGACTTTGTTGATCTGCAACAGAGATTTGCTGCAGCATCCTTGTCGGTTTCAGGCGAACTCCGTCGATTGCCGATTTACGCCATGATAGGCCGCCTGCCCAGCCAGCGACCGCGCCGCCGTCCGGCGGCGCCTTTGATAAGCGAGCACACCGATGCAAGACGAACCGAGCCTGACCAGGGGGCGGCGCAGCGCCGCTCCCGAACGCATGCGCCAGGGGCCGCGCTTCCAGCAGCAGTCGGCGCCCGGCGCGGACCCGGCGCCGCCAGTGGACGCGCCCGGCGATCCGCTGTGCCGCGACACCGCCTATGCCGGCCTGGTGACGGCGGTGCGCAGCGCGGTCGAGCGCAACGCCGGCTTCGGCGCCTGAATTAGTCCGCGCTCTTGCGCGCGGCCTGGCCCAGCCCCAGCAGGTCGCGCGGGGCCGCGAACTCGCATGCCGGCGCGCAGCGGCGCAGGGCTTCGATCGGGGCATAGCCCCAGCTCACCGCGCCGAAGCCGACTCCGGCCTTGCGCGCGGCGTCGGCGTCGGTGGCCTGGTCGCCGATGTACAAGGCCTGTTCCGGCCTGACCCCGGCGCGCCTGACCACCTTGCGGATGCGCGCGGTCTTGCCGAAGATCGACATCCCGCACTCGTACTGGCGCACCAGGGCCGCCAGGTCCGGCCCCAGCACCAGGCGCACATTCTGCTCCGAGTTGGACGACACCACCGCCAGTTCCACCCCGTGCCGGTCGAGCGCGCCCAGGGTTTCGGCCACGCCCTCGAACAGCGGGATGCGGCCGGCGTTGTCGCGCATGCGCTCGATGAAGGAGCGCGAGGCCAGCGGCAGCTTCCAGGCCGGCATGCCGACGTGGCGCATGATGTCGCGCGGACCGTAGTGGCGCAGCCGTTCGGCCTGGGCGGCGTCGACGCGCCGGAAGCCATGCTGGTCGGCGATCTCGTTGAACACGCTCATGAAGAACGGGAACGAGTCGGCCAGGGTGCCGTCGAAGTCGAAGATCGCCAGGCGGTAGTTCATGCGTCGCAGCTCGGAAGGTCCATGGCGCCGATTATATAGGCCGCGAAAGGGGGCAAGACCCGGCAGCCGGCGTTGCTGGATGATCACGCATGCCCCGGCTTGCCGGTATGTGTTGTTGAGTAAAACTTCGTTTCCTGACAGAATCGCCAAACCTCCACGTGATCCTGTCCCGCCACCCCATGAACCTGAACGCCGACGATTATTTCGACATGGTGCGCGCCCATGCGCCCGCCAGCTCCACACCGGTGTCCACCGCCATTCCCGAGATCGTCGACGCCAACGGCGACGGCATCGCCGACATCCTGACCTTCGGCGCCTGGTATCCGCACAACGGCGGCAGCGCCGTGGCCCAGCCCTCCTTCCTGATGCTTGGCAAGGGCGACGGCACCTATACGCCGGCGCCGGCCGGCATGCTGCCGGCCAGCCTGAGCACCATCCACCCGCGCGAAGTGGTGCAGGCCGACTTCAACAAGGACG
Source organism: Massilia sp. KIM (assembly GCF_002007115.1). Taxonomy (NCBI): domain Bacteria; kingdom Pseudomonadati; phylum Pseudomonadota; class Betaproteobacteria; order Burkholderiales; family Oxalobacteraceae; genus Massilia; species Massilia sp. KIM. Next base: position 12,856 of record NZ_MVAD01000005.1, read on the forward strand.
GCCGGCCCGACCTCTTCATCGCGGACCATGGCTACGACGCCGCGCCCTTCCCGGGGGCCCAGAACAAGCTGCTGCTGAGCCAAGCCGGCGGCGGCTGGGTCGACGCCAGCGCCAGGCTGCCCCAGCTTCCGGACTACAGCCACAGCGCGGCGGCGGGCGACATCAATGGCGACGGCAATCTGGATCTGTTCGTGGGTAACATGAGCAGCCCGGCCAGCCCCGCCGAACCCTATGTGCTGCTGGGCGACGGCGCGGGCAACTTCAGCCGCTCGAACGTCGGCCTGCCGGTCGAGTCGGGCGGTCTGCTGAACCGGCAGAACGGCGGCTTCGGCTTCACCTCTTCGCTGCTGGCCGACCTGAACGGCGACGGCCGCCTGGACCTCGTGCTCGGCAACGACGGCAACGTCCACAACCGCGAGCACCGTTCGCTGGTCTACTGGAACACCGGCGGCGGTTACAGCGCCAGCGCGATGAGCACCCTGCCGCAGGGGTATTTCGGCGATACCCGCATCGTGCACGACCTCGCCGCCACCGACATCGACGGCGACGGCGACCAGGACCTGCTGCTGCTCTCGTCCGAGTCCACCCCCAGCGACGCCTATGCCGACGGCTGGTCGCTGGAAGTGGTGCGCAACGACGGCGGCAAGTTCGCCGACGCCACCCTGGAGCATTTCCGGGCCGAGGACAGCCGCGAAGGCCTGCCCAACACCAACAGCAAGATCGGCGCCAGCCAGTTCATCCGCCTGATCGACGCCAACGGCGACGGCAGCCGCGACATCGTCGTCACCCAGTTCATGAACAACCTGCCGACGGCGAATACGCCCATCGTATGGGCCAACGACGGCTTCGGCCACTTCGAGGTGGCGCTGCGCGCCGGCCAGCTCACTACCCTGGCGGGCGACCCCTATTTCGTCGGCGTGTACAACCTGCCGGTGCCGACCAAGCACGGCCTGAGCTTCAGCGCGCTCAACCTGTACGAGGGCACGCTGTACCAGAACACGGCCTGGGCCACCAAGGCCTTGCCGCCGGTGGCGGCGATCCGCGCCACGGCGCGCGACGACGTGATCCGCCAGAACAGCGCCAGCAACAGCATCGACGGCGGCGCCGGCCTCGACACCGTGGTCTATGCCAAGGCGGCGTCCGGCTACCAGGTGGTGCGCGCCAGCGGCGGCGCCACCGTGCGCGACCTGTCGGGCGCCGACGGCGTCGACACCCTGGCCGCGGTGGAGCGCCTGCGTTTCGCCGACAAGGCGGTCGCGCTCGACGTCGAGGGCGTGGCCGGCCAGGCCTATCGCGTCTACCAGGCGGCTTTCGCGCGCACGCCCGACCAGGGCGGGCTGGGTTACTGGATCGAGGCCATGGACAAGGGCGCCAGCCTGGCGAGCGTCGCCGCCGGCTTCGTCGCGTCGGGAGAGTTCGCGCAGCGCTACGGCGCCAGCCCGGCCAATCGCGAACTGGTCGAGAAGTTCTACCAGAACGTGCTCAAGCGCCCGGGCGAAAAGGCCGGCGTCGACTACTGGACCGGGGTGCTGGACAACAAGCACGCGACCGTGGCCGAAGTACTGATGGGCTTCAGCGAAAGCCCGGAGAACGTGGCGGCGCTGGTCGGCGTGATGGCCAACGGCGTCGCCTACACGCCCTTCGGCTGACCCGCGCGGCGCGTCAGGGCACGACCTGCAGCACGCTCGGACCGCCTTCCAGCATCGACTGGCGCAGGCGCATCGCGTCGCGTCCCGGCGGCAGCCCGAAGAAGCGGGTGTATTCGCGCGAGAACTGCGAGCTGCTTTCGTAGCCGACCGCATGGGCCGCGCCGGCGGCGTCGCGCTGGCCGGTCAGCATCAGGCGGCGCGCTTCCTGCAGGCGCATCTGCTTCTGGTACTGCAGCGGCGACAGTCCGGTGACGGTCTTGAAGTGCTCGTGCAGGGTTGAGGGGCTCATCCCCACCTCGCTCGCCAGGCGCTCGATGCTGAAGGGACGGTTGTAGTGCTCGCGGATCCAGACCGTGGCGCGGGTGATCTGCTGCACCCGGCTCTCGCCGCAGGCGATGTAGCGGATCACGTCGGCCTGTTCGCTGGTGAGCAGGCGGTAGTGCAGTTCGCGCACCACCAGCGGCGCCAGCACCATGATGTCCTGGGGCGTATCGAGCAGGCGCAGCAGGCGCACCGCAACCTCGGCCAGCTCGGCCGTGGTGTCGCTCACGAACACTCCGCGCGGCACGCTGCCGCGCGGACGCGCCGGCGGCGTCGCGCCGGGCAGCTCGAGGTTGAGCGAGGCCAGCATGGCGCGGTCGAGGTCGAGGCGGAAGGACAGGTAGGGTTCCTCGGGCGTGGCGGTGAGCACGCTGCCGCACATCGGCACGTCGACCGACACCGTGAGGAACTTGGCCGGGCCGTAGTGGTAGGCGGTCTCGCCCAGGGTGACCATCTTGCTGCCCTGGGCGATGATCCCAACCGCCGGCACGTGCACGGTGTGCAGCGGCTGGGTCGGCGCGGAGGCGCGCACCAGCCACAGGCCGGGCACGGCGGTCTCGTGCTGGCCGTCGGTGGGGGCGTGGCGGGCGATCAGGGCCGCCAGTTCACGGATCGCTTGCATACGGTCTCCTTCGATCGGGATGGCATTATTGAACACGAAAACGTGCGGGCGCGGGTCCGGATTGATTGCCTGATCCTCCGGCAAGGCCTCAGGCCACCCCGCCATTGGCGCGCAGCACCTGGCCGTTGACCCAGCCGGACTGCGGCCCGGCCAGGAAGGACACCACGCTGGCGATGTCCTCGGGCTCGCCCAGGCGCTCCAGCGGCGGCATCCTGGCGAAGTGCTCGATCTGCTCCGGCGTCTTGCCATTGAAAAAGAGTTCGGTCGCGACCGGCCCCGGGGCCACCGCGTTCACGCGCACCCGGCGGCCGCGCAACTCCTTGGCGAAGACGCCGGTGAAGGTCTCGACCGCGGCCTTGGTGGCGCTGTAGACCGCGTAGCCCGGCAGTTTCAGGGCCAGCACCGAGGTCGAGAAGTTGACGATGCTGCCGCCGTCGCGGATGCGGCGCGCCGCTTCGCGCAGGGTGTTGAAGGTGCCTTGCACGTTGATGGCGAAGGTCTGGGCGAACAGCTCGTCCGAGGTGTCGGCCAGCGGCATGGTCTTGAGGATGCCGGCGTTGTTGACCAGGACGTCGACCTTGCCCAATTCGCGCTCGACGCTGTCGAACAGGAAGCGCACCTCGTCGGCGCGCGAGACGTCGGCCCTGACCGCGATCGCCGTGTGGCCGGCGGCGCGCAGGGCGGCCACGGTCTTGTCGGCTTCGGCGGCATTGCTGGCGTAGTTGACGGCGACGCGGTAGCCGTCCTCCGCCAGTCGCCGGGCGACGGCCGCGCCGATGCCGCGCGAGGCGCCGGTGACGATGGCGACGGGTTGCTGTGCTTGCTGGTTCATGCTGTCCTCCTTGATTGAATGGATGGATGCATGATCGACTATTAGCGCAAAAAGATCATTACGCGCAAAACAGCAACTTCATTCAGTTTGTATTAACAATCCTGCGCTTTGACGAAGTCGATGAAGCGGCGCAGCGCCAGCGTCGTCTGGCGCTGGCGCGGATAGTAGAGGAAGGGGCGGCCGATGCCGGGTTCCCAGTCGTCCAGCACGGATACCAGGGAACCGGATGCGAGTCCGGCGCGCGCGTAATCGGCCGGCACGTAGGCCACGCCGGCGCCGCCGCTGGCGGCCATGGTGGCGGCCAGGGCGTCGGTCACGGTCAGCGCGCCTTGCGGCTTGAGCTTGAGCGCTTCGCCATTCTTGCGGAAGCACCAGGCGAAGATGGTCCCGCCGGGGAAGCGCTGCCGGATGCAGGCGTGCCGCGCGAGGTCCTGCGGCGTGGCCGGGACGCCCTGGCGCGCCAGGTAGTCCGGCGCGGCGACCACGCAATAGCGCTGGTCGGGTCCGAGCGGCAGGGCCACCATGTCCTGGGCCAGCTCCTCGTCGAAGCGCACCCCGGCGTCGAAGCCCTCGCTGACGATGTCGGTGAGGGCCGCGTCGGAGGCGATCTCGATGTGCACGTCGGGATGCAGTTGCAGGAAGCGCGCGGCCAGGGGCGCCAGCAGGTACTGGGCGACCGGGCCGGGCGCGTTGATGCGGATGGTGCCGGCCGAGGTGTCGCGGAAGCGGTTCAGGCCATCGAGGGCCTCGTCGACCTGCTCGAACACCGGCCCCAGGCTGGCCAGCAGGTATTCGCCGGCCTCGGTCAGGGCCACGCTGCGGGTGGTCCGGCGCAGCAGGGGCAGGCCAAGCTGGGATTCCAGCCGGCGCATGGTCTGGCTCAGGAGCGAGGTCGAGACCTGGCGCTCCAGCGCGGCGCGCCGGAAGCTCCGGTGCTGGGCCACGCAGGCGAAGGCTTCGAGGTCGGGGAGCGCGATCTTGCGCATGGGGCCTTGCCAGAGTTGGAAACGCCCCATTATGCAACAGGAAGCCGCGACGGCGCTCAGCCCTCCAGGCGCAGCGGCAGGCGGGTGATGCGCTTGCCGGTGAGGACGCGCAGCGCGTTCGCCACCGCCGGCAGCACCGGCGGCAGGGCCGGCTCGCCCATCCCGCCGGGCGGCGCGTCGCTGGCCACCAGGTGCACGTCCACCGGCGGCATCTCGTGCATGCGCAGCACCGGGTAGTCGTGGAAGTTCGACTGCTGCACCGCGCCCTTCTCCACCGTGGCTTCGCCGTACAACAGGGCGGACAGGCCATACACGATCGAGCTTTCGACCTGGGCGCGCGCCTGCTGAGGGTTGATCACGGTGCCGCAGTCGACCGCGCAGGTGACCCGCGTCACGCGCGGCTGGCCGTTCTCGATGCGCACCTCCGCCACCTCGGCCACCACGGTGCCGAAGATCTCGCACATCGCGATGCCGCGCGCGCTGCCGGCCGGCGGCGGGCGATCCCATCCGGCGGCGCGCGCCGCCAGTTCCAGCACCGCGCGCTGGCGCGGACGACCGTCCAGCATCGCCAGGCGGAAGGCCAGCGGATCGCGCCCGGCCCGGTGGGCCAGCTCGTCGACCATGGATTCGGCCGCGAAGCAGTTCTGGTTGCCGCCCGGGGTGCGCCAGAACCAGATCGGGATGCCGGGGTCGGTGTCGATCCAGCGCACCTCGAGGTTCGGGATGGCGTAGGGCGGCGCCAGGGTCTCGGTGGCGTACTGGTCGACGCCGTTGGGCTTGCGCAGGAAAGCGAAGCCGGTCCACTTGCTGATCGCCGCCACCGCGATGCGCGCCTGGAAGGAATCGATGCGCCCGTCGCCGCCCAGCGAAGCGTCGATGCGGATCCGGTTGTAGGGGCGGTAGTAGCCGCCGCGCATGTCGTCTTCGCGGGTGTACATCAGCTTGACCGGGCGGCCGGCCGCTTTCGCGATCTCGGCCGCGCTGCGCACGAAGTCCGGCGCGCCGCGCCGGCCGAAGCCCCCGCCCAGCAGCAAGGTGTGGATGCGCACCTGCTCCGGCTTCAGGCCGGCGATGCGCGCCACCTCGCGCTGGGCCACGGTCTGGTGCTGGGTGCCGGTCCAGACCTCGGCGCTGTCCTGGCGGATGTGGACCGTGCAGCTCATCGGCTCCATTGAGGCCTGCACCAGGAATGGCTGTTCGAACTCGAGCGAGAGCGAGCGGCCCGGCGTTGTCCTCGGGCTGCCCTGGGCCAGGTCGACCAGGCCCGGCTCGCGCAGGGCGGCGGCGTAGCGTTCGCGCAGCGCTTCCATGCCGGTGTCGCCCAGCGGACCGGGCGACCATTCGGTCACCAGGGCCTTGCGGCCTTGCAAAGCGGCCCAGGTGTGCTCGGCCAGCACGGCCACGCCGCCGCTGACCGGGATCACGGCGCGCACGCCCTTGACCGCCAGCGCCGGCGCCGGGTCGTGCTTGAGCAGGGTGGCGCCGAAGGCGGGCGGGAAGGCCATGACGGCTACCAACTGGCCGGGCAGGCGCATGTCGATCCCGTATTGCGCGCTGCCGTCGACCTTGCCCGGCGTGTCCAGGCGCGGCAGGGGCTTGCCGATCAGGGTGAAGTCGCGCGAGTTCTTCAGGGGCGGGTCCTGGGGCACGGGCAGGGTGGCGGCCAGCGCCAGCAGCTCGCCATAGCCGGCGCTGCGGCCGCCCGGGCCGAGCACGCGGCCGGCGCGGGTCGACAGCTGCGCGGGCTCGAGCTGCCATTGGCGCGCCGCCGCCGCGACCAGCACCGCGCGCGCCGCCGCCCCGGCCTGGCGCAGGCGTTCCCAGTTCAGGCGGACCGAGGTCGAGCCGCCGGTCGACATCAGCGGCGCTTTCGGATTGGCGTAATCGGCGTGCACGGGGGCCTGCTCGACCTTCACGCTGCGCCAGTCGGCGTCGAGTTCGTCGGCCACGATCTGGGCCAGGCCGGTGAGCACGCCCTGGCCCATCTCGGACTTGCCGCAGATGACCGTGACGCTGCCGTCGGCGCCGAGGCGCAGGAAGGGATTTGGCGCGAAGGGTGTGGCGGCGCCGGGCGCGGCGGCGAATGCCTCCGGCAGGCCGGCGCCGATCGCCAGGCTGCCGCCGGCCAGCAGCAGGGTGCGCAGGAAGCCGCGGCGGGCGTCGCTGGCGGGGGCGAAGTCGATGCTCATCATGCCTCCTGCGTGGACACGCTCTTGATGGCGGCGCGGATGCGCGCATAGGTGCCGCAACGGCAGATGTTGCCGCTCATGGCCTCGTCGATCTGGCTGTCGTCGGGACGCGGTATGCGGCGCAGCAGCGCCACCGCGCTCATCACCTGGCCCGACTGGCAGTAGCCGCACTGGGGCACGTCGGCGGCGACCCAGGCCGACTGGACCTTGCGGCCCAGTTCCGTGGCGCCGACGCCTTCGATGGTGGTCACGGTTTTGCCGGCGACGGATGCCAGCGGGGTCTGGCAGGCGCGCACCGGCTCGCCGTCCACGTGCACCGTGCAGGCGCCGCACAAGGCCATGCCGCAGCCGTACTTGGTGCCGGTCAGGCCGGCCAGGTCGCGCACCGCCCACAGCAGCGGCATCTCGCCTTCCGCATCCAGGCGCAGTGGTTTTCCGTTCAGGGTCAGTTCGATCATGTCTTCGCTTCCATGTCTTTGCTTACTACTCGCACGCGCCGGGATGGCGGCTCGAAGACATGGTAGGGCGGGGTGGGGGCGGCGACTAGCCGTGCGCGGCTGCATGGACCGTGCAGCCTGGCTAAACAATCGCTCAGTTGCAGAACGCGCTGCCGGCAGTGCAGATGGTGGCCACGCGCGCGCGTTCCACGTAGTCGGGACGCGCGACGGCGTCGGCGTCGGGGCAGGCTCCGCCGCCATTGCAGGCGACCGCCTGGATGCGGTAGATCTGCTTCTGCAAGGGGACGCCTTCGCTGGCCTCGCCCTCGTTGTAGCCGGTGACGGAGCAGGTGACGCTCACGCGAAATCCGCTGTCGGCCAGGAAGTCGTTCAGCTGCGTGGTCTTGCCGGCGCCGGCCGCGCAGTTGCCCGCCAGGTTGGCATAGGCCCATTCGATGCCGCCGCGCGCGGCCAGGGCGGCGCGCGCGCCGAGCAGGGCCTGGTCGACGGTCGCCTGCTGGGTGCCGGTCAGGCGCGCCAGCGCCACGGCCAGGCCGGCGACCACCACCAGCAGCACCACCGCGGCGATGTAGGCGAAACCGGATTGACGCCGCGCTCTCATGGCACGTTGTCGACGTGGGCGCCGAGCACCAGCGAGGCCGATTCGCCGCGCTCGGTGATGGTCAGGCGCGCCTGCACGAAGCCCGCTTCCTGGGTGGCCCCCTGGTTGGGTTCGTAGAGGAAGCTGCAGGCCGACACCTTGTCCGCCAGGACGGCCGCGTTGGCCGGCAGCGTGCATTGGGCTGCCGCGGGGAGGGTGCGCGCGAAGCGGTACAGCGTCCCTGTCCCCGTGCCGGTGGCCGGGTCGGTGCCGACCTTGTCGCAGGCATAGGTGACCGCCTGTTCCTGCCCCGGCACCACGACGAAGCGTCCGCCCTCGTAGCCGGGCGGGATGCGCATCGGCGCCTGCAGCGTGATGCGATGCGCGCCCATGTGCGCGGCCGTAGGCTCCACCGCCTGGACCGTCTCGACGTTGACGCCGCCGTAGACATCGTCGGGGTTCTGGTTGCCGATCACGATCCGGTCGCCCTGAGCCGGCGCCGCGGCGAATGGCGTCAGCACGTCGAACTGGGTCTTGGCCACATCGGTTTCCAGGAAGGCGCTGGGCGCGGCCGGCGTGTCGTTCTGGGTATCCGGGCCGCTGCGGTAACGGCCGCCATCGCGGCTGGGCACCATTTCGATGCACTGGCTGGAGAGCGGGCGCACCGAGTTCGGCACCGCCGCGCGCACTTCGCCGACCAGGCGGCGCAGCGCGGTGTCGGCCTGGTTGGTCAGGCCTGCGCGCTGTCCGACCAGCAGATAGCTCTGGATCGCCGGTCCGAGCTGCAGGGCGAAGATGCCGCCCAGGACGCCGATCAGGACCATCACGACGATCAGCTCGACAAGGGTGAAGCCGTGCTGGCGTGTCATCATGGCTGGGTCCTCCAGCCGGTCAGCGTCAGGGACTCGCCGCGATGCGTCACCGTCACGCGCACCCTGAGCGCTCCTCCGGCGGGGATGCCGGTCAGGATGGGCTGGTCGACCGCAACGCCCAGGGCGTAGCCCTCCAGCCCTTCCACCTTGTTGCCGGCAACGTCGAAGATGCCGTTAGTGGCATAGCCGTTGGCGTCGCGCACGTCGTTCCAGCCTGCGCGGCTGGGGGCCGGCGTGGCGTCGACGGCGAAGGGCTTGAGCAGGATCTCTTCCATCATGCTCTCGGCGATGGCCAGCATCTGCTGGCTCGCAATCGGATCCGCGCTCGCGAGGTTGGCGCGTGCGTAGGCCGCAGCCAGGCCGGCCAGCGCGATCCCGACGATCACGATGGCGATGATCAGCTCCACGAGGGTCATGCCGGCCGCACGCCTAGTTGACATAGCCGGTGCTCCCTTGCAGCTTGATGGTGCGGCGCGTGGCGCCGGACATGCGGATCTCGACGCTCTCGAAGGCCAGCGCCGAGCCGGAGGGTGTCGTGGAAATCGTGCCGTTGGGATGGAAATACAGGACCTGGAAGCGGGCGCTCATGCTGACCGCCGTATCCGTGCTGTCGAACTGGTTGTCGGCGACGCCGGCCAGCTGCAGGCCGCAGGCGCCAGCGCCTTCGGCATCGAGCGGACGCGTGGGCTGCTGGCGGAGGCGCAGCCTGACGCCGCCCGCCTCCAGCGTGGCGCACACCACGCGGCGGCGCGCCACCGCGGTCTTCTGGGCCTGGCGCAGCGCGCTCGTCACCTGGTCGCCGAACACCGTGGCGGCAGTGGTGTTCTCGCCCATCAGGCGCGGCACGCCGATCGCGGCCAGCACGCCGATCAGGATGATCACCGTGATCAGTTCGACGAAGGTGAAGCCGTGCTGCCGCTTCAATGGAAGACCTCGCGCACGTGGATGATGCGCCTGTTCTCGGGCGGGATGATGCCGAAGGTCGCGCGCCCTGCCGGGTCGCGCGCGAGCGGCGCGCCGGCCGCGCCGCAGTCCTGGACCGCGCGCAGCCAGGGCAGGTTCGCGCCGCCGGAGGCAGGAAGGTCCGCGACGCAGGCGTTGTTGCCGGCGCTGCTGCCCAGGTTGGGCGCGAGGTCGACCCATCCGGCGCCGCCGTCGATCTGCTCGACGGGCAGCACAGCGCCGCCCTTAGCCAGCTTGAGCGTCCCCGAGAAGGGTTTGATCACGGGCGCCGCGCCATTGCCGGAGGAACCGCGCTGGGCGGAAGACCTGGCGCTGAACGCGCTGGCGGGGATGCTGGTGAAACTGTCGTCCTCGTTCAGCAACCAGCTCTTTCCGGTCCAGTATTCGGCGCTGACCGGCAAGTCCAGGCGCGTGCCCTTCAGGCCCACGCGGCTGGCGATGCGCAGGCGCCCGCTGCGCAGCAGGGGGCGGGCCAGCTCGTTCGTCTCCGCTCCTGTGGAGTTGATGAGTTCGGCCTTGGCGGAAAGGCCGTTGTCGGCGCGCAGCCGCAGCTTGAACGGGGCCGTCTTGTCCAGCGTATAGACGGGAGCGGCCGTCGCCACGCCGGCCTTGAAGGCGGAGGCCGCGATCGCCTGGCCACTCAGGGTGCCGCCGCCGGGTTTCTCGACTGTGCCGCTATCGCTCCAGGCAGACAGGCTCACCGCCTTGGCCAGCTCGCCCGCGTAGTTGCGCGTCACGTTGCCCAGCGCGCTCTTCGCGCTCACCTTCACCGGCACCGGCTCGCCCACGTAGTAGAACTTGCGGTTCTTCGCGGCCTCGGCGTCGGTCAGGGCGACCTCGAACCAGGCTGGCAGGAAGGGGCCGAAATTGGCCTCGCAGGATGGGGAGTTCGCGCCGCTCGCGCCCTCGATCTTCAGCGTGCTGCCCAGGAAAGCCGTGACCGAGGCCAGGAAATCGACCTTGCCGGCTTCGCTCCAGGTCGCCTGTACCGTGGCGACGCCATCCTTGAAATCGCTCATTGCGCCCGGCGCCAATACGCCTTTGTCCAGGCCACCCGGCACGCAGCTCACCGCAAGCTGGGCGTTGGTCGCTTCCGGGGTCGCGCTCAGCTTCGCGCTGTCGAAGCTCCTGGTGATCGCACCGTTGAGGTTCAGCGCCGTCAACTCCAGGTTGAAGGGTTTGCCGGAGCGCATGCCCTCGGCCGCCGCAGTGCTGGCGGCGATCCTGAACTTCGCCGGCGCCGCGATGAAACGGCCCTCGCCATTGACGTCTTCCAGCGTGGCGCGCAGCTTCATGTCACCGGCGTCCGGGAACACCAGTGCAAGCTGCGCCTTGCCGTTGGCGTCGAAGGAAGTCGACACCGCTTGCTGCGCGCCGTTGCAGGCCAGGGCCGTTCCGCCCAAGGTAAGGCTCGCCGCGCCGCTGGCCGGACGCACATAATTGCAGGCGTACTGCACCGGCTTGCTCACGTTGGCGAAAGCGGGCACGCAGGCAGTCTGGTTCTGGTTGGCCTTGAGGGCCTGGATGATGGCGGTCTGCCCCGCGCCGGCGTAGTGGTCGGGCACCGTGATCGCGAAATTGGCGTCGCCCTCGAAGGTCATGTCGCAGCTGCTGCCGCCGTTGGCGGTGTTCCTGCACTGTGTGGCGCCGGTCGTCGCGCCGCCGTGGTCGAGGCTCAGCTTGGCGATGCCCTTGGCGATGCGCGACACCTCGCCGGTGCTGTTCTCGCCGCTGCTGCCGATCTGCACCTTGGCGCCGCCCGGCTGCAGGGTGACAGTGGCGCCGCCCGTGTAGCGCTTGCTGCACGAGGCGTCGGCGCAGGCGGTGACGGTCACCCGTTCGGGCACGCAGGTGTCGGCCCTGCCGTCGTGGGTGATGCGGAAGTGGTTGATGCCGGGCGGCTGGGCCGGGGCGGCGCACTTCGGGCCCAGCGTGGTGTAGAAGCCATAGCCGCTCTGGTTGTTGACGCAGCTGCAGTCGCCCGCGGTCGCGCCCTTGCGGCAAGTGATGGTGTCGCTGACGCGGCCGTGCCAGTACAGGTTGGCCAGGTCGACGATGGCCGAGCCCTTGACGATGGCTTCCGAGCTTTCCAGGGTCAGGGTGCCGGTGTCGACGTCGCCGTCGACCGTGGTGCCGGAGGCGAGGGTGAGCGAAGATGCGGCCTTGATATCGCCGGTGACCACGCTGCCGGAAGCCAGCAGGTCGACCACCGGCGCGGTGATCGCGCCCGTGACCTTGCTGCCGGAAGCGAGAGTGAACTTGGTGCTGGCGTTGACCGCGCCGTTGATCACCACCGGCGAACTGGTAGTGATGGTGGTGCCACTCACCGGGCCGTTGATGGTGGCGTGCGAGCCGATCGAGACTGTGCCCTTTGAAACCAGGGTGCCGCTGATCTGGATGGTCGAGCCGCTGCCGAGGATCAGCGTGCCGGCCGTGACGTCGGCCTTCATCGTCTGCGCCTGCTTGCCGAAGGTGAAGGTGTCGGCGGCCTCGAAGGAACCGCCGCTGACCTTGAACTTGTCTGGGTCGATGCCGCCGATATTCAGGTCGCCCGTGCTCGTCAGGCGCGCGCTGCCCGACATGGTCAGCCCATGGTTGAAGCCGAAGGAGACGTCCGACTGAACGTTGACGGTGTAGCCGTCGGCGATCACGATGGCGTCGTTCCACTCGGGCAGGGTGAGCTTGGCGCAGGTATAGACCTTGCCCGACAGGCTGCAATTCATGACGCCGCTGGCGCCGCCGAATGTGTACACGGCGGCCTGGGCCGCGCCGGACGCCAGCCCGAGCGCGCCCGTCAGCAAGACGGCGGCGAGGCGCGCACCTTGGCGGCCGGCGCGAAACAGCGATGTCGGTGACAGTCTGGGCATGGGAAGGTCGAACGCGGAAGGCGTAGGCGAAAGTGTGCATCAGCTCCCTTTTCCACACAACAACTTTTTCGGGCAGGCAATATTGGCAGTACAACTATCCGGTTCAAAAACGTGCCGAAAACAACGGTGCGGGTAACTGGTGTAAACAGCTTTACAATATTTCTGTCCAATAAACACCCAGTCGAGACCTCATGGCCCATATTCATCCAGCAGGTTGGCGCGAGATGTCCGTCACTGGCGCCGCCGCGCGTGAAATCGAAACCCTGGCCACGCTCGAGCAGCGCCTGGCGGACGCGCCGTACGAGATCTACCACGGGGTGCACTGGACCAATGTCGAGCAGGGCTATTCGGTCTACGGCGACATCGACTTCATCGTGGTGGCGCCCAACGGCCGCATGCTGGTCATCGAGCAGGTGGCGGGCTTCCTGAACGAGACCCGCGATGGCCTGGTCAAGGCCTACCAGGGCAAGCCGCGCAAGATCCGCAACCAGATCCTGTCCACCATCGAAGGCTTGAGCAAGCGCTACCAGGGCGCGCTGTCGATCGATTACCTGCTCTACTGCCCGGACTACATCGTGCGCGACCAGCAGCTGGCCGGGATCGACCCGCACCACATCATCGACGCCACCAACAAGCCGAAGCTGGCGCGGGTGATCCGCGAAGCCCTGCCGATCACGCCCAAGACCGAGGAATTCGACAAGGTCACGCGCTTCCTGAGCGACACCCTGAACCTGCGGCCGGACCCGAGCTCGATGATCGGGCACGCGGTCAACATGGTCACGCGCCTGTCGGGCGGGCTGGCCACCTGGGCGCGCCGGCTCGAGTTCAGCCCTTTCCGCCTGCGCGTGGTGGGCACGGCCGGCAGCGGCAAGACCCAGCTGGCGCTGGCCGAATACACGGCCGCGATCGACGCCGGCCTGCGTCCGCTCTACGTCTGCTTCAACCGTCCGCTCGCCGACCATATCGAGCGCCTGGCGCCGGCCGGCGGCCGGGTCGCCACCTTCCACACCCTGTGCGATGCCTGGCTGCGCGCCCAGGACCAGACGCCCGACTACGGCTCGCCCACGGTGTGGAGCGAGATCGAGCAGTCGCTGGCGGCGGCCGAGCTGCCCGAAACCTGGCAGTACGACGTGGTGATCGTGGACGAGGGCCAGGACTTCTCGACCGTCTGGCGCGACATCGTGCTGCGCATGCTGAAGGAAGGCGGGCGCGCGATCTGGCTGGAGGACCCGGACCAGAACCTCTACGGCCGCGAGATGGTGCCGCTGCCGGGCTGGGTGACCCTGCACTCCAACACCAACTACCGCAGCCCGCGCCAGATCGTCGACATGCTGGGTTCGATCGGCGCGGCGCGCCAGCCGGTGGAGGCGGGCAGCCCGTTCAAGGGCGCGGACATCGAGGAGCTGACCTATCCCGAAGGGGAAGTCGAGGCCATGCTGGCGCAGACGCGGCGCGCCGTGACCCTGTGCCTGGGAGCCGGCTTCGGGCGGCAGGACATCGCGATCTGTTCGTTCCGGGGGAGGGAGAAGTCGGCGATCCTCAAGCTGGACAAGCTGAGCGATGCGCATTCGCTGCGCTCCTTCACCGGGGAGTACGACTTGTTCGGCAATCCGCTGTTCCGCGAAGGGGGGCTGCTGGCGGAGTCGGTGTACCGCTTCAAGGGGCAGTCGGCGCCGGCCCTGATCTTCACCGAGATCGATTTCGAGGAACTGGACGAGCTGGCGCTGCGCAAGCTGTTCGTGGGAATGACGCGGGCCAGGCTGAAGCTGGTGCTGGTGATGAGCGAGCGGGCCTCGGTCCAGATCCTGGACCGGGTGAGCGCGAGGTAGGGCGGGCCCCGGGGCGCCGCGCCTGCCTCGCCGGCGAAACTCAGGCAGCCATCGCGCCCGCGTCCACCCCTGCCGCCGCAAGGTGCCGGTTGACCGCCGACAGCACCGACTTGAACGAGGCGGTCACGATATTGCTGTCGATGCCGACGCCGAACAGGGTCGGCCCGTTCCCGACGCGCAGCTCGACGTAGCAGGCCGCCTTCGCGTCCGCCCCCGAGCCGATCGCATGCTCGTGGTAGTCCATCAGCTTGATCTCCAGTCCCAGCGCATTGACGAAGGCGTCGATCGGCCCGTTCCCGGTGCCCTTGAACACCTGCGGCGCATGGTGGCGCGCCACGTTCACCTCGAGCTGCACGTCCTCGCCGCTGGCCTCCTGCATGCGGTGGCCGACGTAGTGGTAAGGCTCGTCCTGCTCCAGGTATTCGCGCGCGAACAGCTGGTGCAGGTCGCTGGCCGCGATCTCGCGGCCGCTCTCGTCGGCCACCTTCTGCACGGCGCGCGAGAACTCGATCTGCAGGCGGCGCGGCAGCTGCAGGCCGTATTCCTGCTCGAGCAGGTAGGCCATGCCGCCCTTGCCCGACTGGCTGTTGACGCGGATGACGGCGTCGTAGCTGCGGCCCAGGTCGGCCGGGTCGATCGGGAGATAGGGCACTTCCCAGATCGCGTCGGCCTTCTGCTGGGCGAAGCCCTTCTTGATCGCATCCTGGTGCGAGCCCGAGAAGGCGGTGAACACCAGGTCGCCCGCGTAGGGGTGGCGCGGGTGCACCGGCAGCTGGTTGCAGTCCTCGACCAGTTGGCGCACCGCGTCGATGTCGGAGAAGTCGAGACCCGGGTTCACGCCCTGGGTATAGAGGTTCATGGCCAGGGTCACCAGGTCGACGTTGCCGGTGCGCTCGCCGTTGCCGAACAGGCAGCCCTCGACGCGGTCGGCGCCCGCCATCACCGCCAGCTCGGCGGCCGCCACGGCGGTGCCGCGGTCGTTGTGCGGGTGCACGCTGATGACGAGCGATTCGCGGCGCTCGAGATGGCGGCACATCCACTCGATCTGGTCGGCGTAGACATTGGGAGTGGCCGCTTCCACGGTCGAGGGCAGGTTGACGATCATCCGGTTCTGCGGGGTCGGCTGCCACACGGCGCTGACGGCGTCGACGATCTGCTTGGAGAAATCGAGCTCGGTGGTCGAGAAGGACTCCGGCGAATATTCCAGGCCCCATTCGGTTTGCGGATGCTGGGCCACCAGTTCCTTGATCAGCTGGGTGCCCTTGACCGCGATCTGCACGATCTCGTCGCGCTCCATGTTGAACACCACGCGGCGGAACACCGGGGCCACCGAGTTGTAGACGTGGACGATGGCGCGCTTGGCGCCGGCCGCCGCTTCCACCGTGCGGCGGATCAGCTCATCGCGGGCCTGGGTCAGGACGATGATGGTCACGTCGTCGGGGATGCGCTTTTCCTCGACCAGCATGCGCACGAAGTCGAAGTCGGTCTGGGAGGCGGAGGGGAAGCCGACCTCGATCTCCTTCAGGCCGATCTTCACCAGCATCTCGAAGAAACGCAGCTTCTTTTCCGGGCTCATGGGTTCGATCAGGGCCTGGTTACCGTCGCGCAGGTCGGTGCTCATCCAGATCGGCGGGCGGGTGATGCTGCGGCTCGGCCACTGGCGGTCGGTCAGCGGGACGGCGGGGAAGGGACGGTATTTGGCGGCGGGGTTCTTCAACATGTTCGGTTGCTCCTGGAATGTGGTCACGTGGCCGCGGCGTGGCGGCGGGGTGTGGCGACAGGCTGCCGGACGGGCCACGAACGCTAGGCCCGGCAACCGGTCGGTAGTTTTAGCAGCAGGCGGAACTGGGCGCGCGAGCCGACCGCCAGGAGGAAACCTGGATGGTGAAGCGTTGGCGCGAAAGTGAGACTGGTGAACATCGGTACGAATTCCTGGCTGCTGGGGGAGGCCGGCTGTGGCCGGACGGGGCGCGACGGGGTCAGGCGCGTAGTAGCAGGGCAGCCAGCGATAGTTCGCCGGCGGCTGGTAGGAAAGTCGACAGATGCAGTTGGAAGGACATAATTTCGACTTTATGGGAGGCTCGGCCGTATGTCAAGCAGATTTTTGTGCGATGCGGCGAAGAAAGTACGGAAAAATCGCCTTGTCGTGCGCCGTCTTGCAGCCAGCGTCCGAGACGAGCGGCTTGATTTAACGAGAATGTTTATTCTATGCATGACTCATGAATGCGCATGTTCAACCTTTTGGATGCGTGTGCTAGCATTCAGAGAAAGTAAATACTTGAGGAAAGTACATGAAACATTCGGTGCCGGAAGCTGCGCGAACCCGTGTCAAACTCCTTGCCGCCTCGGCGCTCGCGGTGCTCCTGGCTGCTTGTGGAGACCATCCTCCCAAAGACCGGGACGATGACAAGCCCGCCCCGCCACCGCCGCCCGCGATCAGCGTCGTGGCGGGCGACCCGGCCGTATCCGGCGCCGTCAACGGTACGGGGGCAGCGGCACGATTCAACGAACCCAGCGGCATCGCCATCGACGCCGCGGGCAATCTCTACGTGGCCGATTACGGCAACAACGTGATTCGCAAGATCACGCCCTCAGGCGCAGTGAGCACCTTCGCCGGCGAGTTCAACCGTTCCGAGTCGGTCGATGGCACGGGCAGCGGTGCGAGATTCGGCGGCCCTTCCGCAATGACCATCGACGGGGGCGGCATCTTGTACGCTGTCGATGGCTACAATGTCCGAAGGATTGACACCTCAGCCCAGGTCAGCACGATCTACAGGCTGCCGATCGGTTCGAATGTCGATAGCCGGGCTTCCTTGTACATCGTGCTGCGCGGTATCGCAGCCGATGCCAGCGGTAACGTCTACCTGACGAATGGCCCGAGTACTCGCCGCATCAGCAATACCGGCGTGAGCATGCTGGAAGGCGATCTGGTGATCGACAACCTGTTTGGCACGAGGCTCATTCCGCCGCGCGGGATCGCGGTCGACAGCGGCGGCAGCGTCTATTTGTGGAGTATCGATAACCGGGTCAGCAAGTGGACGCCGAATGGCGCCTTCGGACTTGGCAGCATGGCTCCCTTGACGCTCACCGGCTCCGCGGCCCCCTCCTGGGTGGAGTCGATGGCGGTCGACTCCCAGGGTAATCTCTATGCGTCCCACAACACCTTGATACGCAAGATCACGCCCGCAGGAGTCGTATCGGTGTTTGCGGGATCGGGCGACTCGAGCACGGTGGTGCCGGGTCCGCTGCCGGGTGGATTGGCCACCGTGCGCGGCATGGCCACGGATGGCAAGGGCAATCTCTACGTCACCTCGGGGCACGCGATCGTCAAGATCAGGTTGCCTTGAGCGGGCGGTTCGAAGCGCACTGCGCGCGGGAACTCCGCGCCGGATTTCGGCGGGGTCCTACCGCGCCAGTTCCTGGCAGCGGAGCAGGGCCCGCGCATGGACGATCCGTATTGACCGGATACCGGAGCATGACGATGAATACCAGGCCGTTTGTCATCCTTGTTTCGCTGCTGTTTGCTTTGCCACTCGAGGCAGCGGAAAAGCTGCCGAAGGACGTTCAGCAGTTCATCGAGCGACGAGAGACCTGCGAGCACTTCCTCGGCGAGATGCCCGATCCCGACCAGCGTGAGCGGATGAAGGAGGTCGAGCGCCAACTCGACAAGTACTGCCGGGGGACGGACCGGACCCTGGCTTCGCTGAAAAAGAAGTACAGCCGCAATCCGGCGATTGTCCGCCGGCTCGCCCACTACGACGCACGGATCGAGCCGGGGACGGAGGCTTTCCCGGACGAGCGGCGGTGAGCGGAGCGCGGGAACTGTCCTGAGCCTTGCCCTGGCGCGAGATCGCCCGGCGTCCTTACATGGACATCACTACCGCCTGGCGACCATACACGACCACGCGCCCGCCATGCTCGCGCTGCCAGGCCTGCGCGCTCGGCGCATCCGGGAACCACACCTGCTCATAATCGCCAAAGGCCCCCAGGTCGAGCCGGAAGCGATCCAGCATCTCGGGCGCATGGCGGTCGACGTCGCGCTTGCAGGCGTCCCAGTCGGCATAGCCCAGCTCCACCGCGATGGTGCGGTACATGTGCTTGAGCTGCAGGGTCGCGCGCGCATGATAGAGATCGGTCACGCGCCCGGCCGCCGTCGCGCGCGCCGCATGCACGCGGCGCACGACGGGCAGGGCCTTGCTGGGATGGGGCGAATGGGCGTCGCGCAGCATGCGGCGGGCGTAGCGGCGCAGGAAGTCGGTGTTGGTGTCCGCAGTCGATGCGGCGTGGGATGGCAGGTGCATACCAGTTTCCTTTTCACAGTGAACTGCCGCTCTCGCTACGGCTACAGTGATCGGAAGCTAGGTTCTCGAAAAGTGTCGAACTAGATTGGGCAGGTGCGCTGGCTTTCGCGAGAGTGGGCGTCCTGCTCAGCCCGTGCAGAATGCTAACACGGAACGGCGGCACGGAGTACGGGATGACAGCACCTGCAGCCCGCTCGCTCGGGCGGCCAATGCCGTGCGCCACCCGGCCGTGCAAGGCGTATAGTGGGCTCATCTGACCGTGCCTGGCCAGACCAGGAGGTCCTCATGAACGATTCCTCTCCCCAGTCCACCTTCCACGGACTGCCGCTCACGGACGAGCAGAACCGGCAGGTGCTTGCCTATATCCGTCACCAGCAGCATGCGGGCAAGGCGTGGGAAACGCCCGAGCTGGACGCCATGCTGGACGATATGCTGAACCCGCCCGAGGTGAGCGACGAGGATGGCGGCGAGATCGACCGCTCGATCGAAACCGAGCGCGCCACCGCCAGTCATGAGGAGCCCGGCTGAGCCGGGCGGCGCCAGGAAAAGCCGATTCTCGGCTAATACTCGTCAATTGCTGTTACACTGGCCGCAGCGCCGCGGTCCGCCGCGTGCTCGCGCGCAAGCGCCACCCCCGACACGCCCTGAAACGCAGCCCGCCTTTGCCGGCTCCGTTCCTCCTGACCTGGCCGCACATGGCCGGCCCTCCACGCAGCGATCGCAACAGGTCGCCCCCTCTTAATCCCACGGTGCATGCCTGTGCATGTCCCGTTGCCCGTCTCTGGAGAATCCCGCATGGCAAAAGAAGAACTGATCGAAATGAACGGACTGGTGTCCGAAGTCCTCCCCGAAATGCGTTTCCGTATCGACCTCGATAACGGACACAAGATGATCGCCTATACCTCCGGCCGCATGAAGAAGAACCACATCCGCATCCTTGCCGGCGACCGCGTGACGCTCGAGCTCTCGCCCTACGACCTGACCAAGGGCAGGATCGTGTTCCGCCACATCGAAAACCGCATGCCGTCCAAGCCGCGCAGCGGACCGCCGCGCCGGCGTTGATGTTGTCAACTCAGCAATGGGCGGCGCCTTTTCCTACGCGAGGCCGCGCCCGGCGCTGACATCGTCCCTGGTCGGGGCCGCTACTATGGATCGCTTCATGTCTTGCACATGAACTCGTGAGCAGCTCTGTAAATTTTCCTGGGATTGATGATGAATACTGGCACCGTGAAATGGTTTAACGATTCAAAAGGCTTCGGCTTCATTACGCCGGACGATGGCAGCGGCGACCTGTTCGCCCACTTCTCCGAAGTACGCAGCGCCGGATTCAAGTCGCTGAGCGAAGGCCAGCGCGTGAGTTTCGAGGTCGGCAGCAGCCCGAAAGGCCGTCAGGCATCGAACATCCAGCCAGCCAACCTGTGAATCGGCCAGGCGCCCAGTAAAAAGGCCCAGCAATGCTGGGCCTTTTTCTTGCGCGCTCGCTGCGCACCGCTGCGATGACGCGGCAGGCGTCATCGCGCCTGGCCGCTTCAACGGCCGATGGTCGCCGTCGCGACGCCCTGGGCGACGCTAGTGGTGCTGGTGGTGACGGTCAGGCCGAACAGCGGCTTGCCGGGCGCGCCTTCCTTGGTCCATTCGTAGGCCATGGTGCGTACCGAAGCGCCGTCGACCGTGGAGGTCGTGTTGCGCTTCTGTTCGCTGCGGAAGGGGGCGGGCGCATTGCTGACCAGCTTCTGGAACAGTTCCTGGGCAGGCGCGGCCTGCATGGTCTTGGCATAGACCGCGCACAGGTTCTTGTCGTCATCCAGCACCAGCACGAAGGGGCCTTGCGGGTGGGGCAGAATCCAGGCTTTGCCGCGTGCACCCTTGAGGAAGACGGCGGCCTTGTCGGCGGCCAGCTCCGGAGCGGCTTTCAGTTGTTTGCGCAGGCCGCCGAAGTCGTGCAGGTACTTCAGGCAGTGCGACGAATAAATGTCCATGAAGGCCTTGGCCTGCATGTCAGGCGCGGCGATGGCGAGGGTGGGAAGCAAGGTGCCTCCAAGCGTGACGGCAGCTTTGCGAAGCATGGGGTGGGACTCCGGCTGGTTAATGGGATACCCAACTATAACAATTTCGACAAAATTGCCCGGGTTGCAAACCGGCAATCGAACGCACCCCACCGCCATCGATTGGCAGTAGATATCTTTCGCCTTATCAACATCGGTTTGGTAGCATCTCGCCCATGACTGATTTTTCCGCCACCACGGCCACGCCTCCGCGTATCCGCCGTCGCCAGATCCTGGCGCTTGTCCTGCTGGTCGTTACCGGCGTCATCAATTACCTCGACCGCGCCACCCTGGCGGTCGCCAATGAATTCATCCGGGCGGACCTCGGGCTTTCGCTTGGCCAGATGGGCCTGCTGTTGTCCGCGTTCTCGTGGAGCTATGCCCTGTGCCAGCTTCCGGTGGGCGCGCTGGTGGACAAGATCGGGCCGCGCTGGCTGCTGGGCATGGGGCTGGTGGTGTGGTCGCTGGCACAGATGGCCGGCGGTTTCGCTTCCACCTTCGGCTTTTTCGTGCTGGCGCGCATCGTGCTCGGGATTGGCGAGGCGCCGCAGTTCCCGGCCGCGGCGCGCGTGGTCAGCAACTGGTTCCCGCCGCGTTCACGGGGCACGCCGACCGGCATCTTCAACTCGGCCTCGCCGCTCGGCGTGGCGCTGGCGCCCCTGTGCCTGTCGCCGCTGATCGCGGCCACTAGCTGGCATTGGGCCTTCTACGTGACCGGGGCCATGGGCCTGGTCGCCGCGGTGGTCTGGGTCAGCCTGTACCGGGATCCGGTGCGCGAAGAGCTGACCGAGGAGGAGCGCGCCTATCTCGACGCCGAGCAGAAGGTCGAGGCGGCCCCTCAGATGGGCTTCGCGGCCTGGGCGGCGCTGTTCCGCCACCGCGCTACCTGGGGCATGCTGCTGGGCTTCTTCGGCTCGGTCTACCTGAACTGGGTGTTCCTGACCTGGCTGCCGGGCTACCTGCGCACCGAGCGCAAGATGGACCTGGCCTATGCGGGGCTGGCCGCCACCGTTCCTTTCCTGTGCGGCTTCTTGGGCGCGCTGATCGCGGGCTGGGCCTCGGACCGGGTGGCGCGCATGGCGAAGTCTCCGGTGTCGGGACGCCGGACGGCGGTGGTGGTGTCGATGCTGGGCATGGTCGGCTTCACGATCCCGGCGGCCCTGGTCGAGAGCAACGTGGCGGCGATCGCGTGCATCTCGGTGGTCATCTTCCTGGCCAATGCGTCTTCGGCCTGCTCGTGGTCGCTGGCCACGGTGGCCGCGCCGCCGAGCCGTGTGGCTTCCCTGGGCGCGATCCAGAATTTCGGTGGCTTCCTGGGTGGGGCGCTGGCGCCCATCCTCACCGGTTTCATCGCGCAGAGCTGGTCCTTCGTGCCGGCCTTGCTCACCGGCGCGGGCATCGCCTTCCTGGGCGCCATGTGCTACCAGTTCCTGGTAGTGAAGCCGATTCCAGAGCACGGCTGAGCGCGTCGTTGTAAAAAGCGAACAACACGCTAGCTGATTGACCTCATCAGGATGCGTCCCAGGTTTTTCCTTCATGTTCGATCGCGGCCGGCCACGAGCCTGGCCGCCATCGGGCATTTCCTTATTTCCGGGCCGCTTCGTGCATCGCCTTTTCGGCGTTAAAGCCGTCGTGATTCTCGAAGACGCCCATGAAACCCGGGACTGTTTCGGCGCGCGACCAGTCGCGTTGAAGCTCGCAGTACATCTGGACCCGGCTGATGAGTGTCACGCCCGCTTGCTCCATGCGGCGCAGCGCCGCCTCGTGTGCGGCAAGCGAGGTACCTCCCACCGCATCGACCGGCACGTAGACCTCGTAGCCCTCCTGGATCGCGTCGAGCGCGGGAAAGGTCAGGCAGGCCTCGGTCCACAGCGCGGTCATGATCAGCTTGCGCCGGCCGAGCGCCTTGACCGCTTCCTTGAATTCGGTGTCCTCCCAGCTGTTGATGGAAGTGCGGTCGTAGGTCGGCAGGTGGCCAAGCACGTCCTGCAGCTCGGCGATCGGAGGCTTGTTGCGGCCGGTCGCGACATTGACGGTCGAGTGGATGATCGGGAGCTTGTAGTTCAGGGCCGCCTTGGCGGTGCTGACGATGTTGAACACCAGTTCATCGCGTGGCATTGAACGGATAGACGAGACCTGGACCGGCTGGTAATCGATGATGATCAGCGCCGCATTTTCGGGGGTCAGCAAATGATCGGTATGCGGATTGCGGATTTTTTCGGTGGTCATGATTTCTACGCTCCTTGCGGTGATGGGATGAATATCCGGGCAGGCTGGGCGAATACCGCATTACCTGAACGGCTATTGTGCTGTTCCTGACCGCGTTTCGATAGCGCCATCCGCCGGCAAGTTGCGTCGCGCGGCATGCAACCCCGCGTGCAAACGCAGTCATGCCATCCGGCGTTCCCGGACCGGCAACCCAGCTTGTCGTTCGCCGCTACTACCGTCAACGAACGCACGACAGCACAATCCAGGTTCCGGCAACACGCCGACCCGGTGCTGCCCGGCAGATCTCAACGGAGAGCATATGAACCAGAACGGCAAGCTTGTTCTAATGGACAGGGCCAAGGGACGCTTCGGCTTGTTAGTCGAGGAAAGTGGCTACCTGCTGGCCGAGCAGCTGGATGCCCAGCCGATGGCGGTCGGCGGGACATTGTCCGGTTCGATGGACACGGTCGGCATCGAAACGCTGACCGATACCGCCACAGGCATGGAGTACAGCGTCTTCATCCTGGCGTATGGGCTGTCGCGCGAAGCCGTGGAGGAGGAACTCAGCTAAGAGGCGTCTCGAACGCGCGCCCCCGTCGGGCGCAGGCAATCATCGTACATTGCCGCCAGGTGGGCAATGGCTTCGTCTACGTATTCCGGTTTGTCGTACATGTCGTAGTGGTCGGCGCCGTCGATCACAACGAAGTCGCGGCGATTGCGTGCACGTTCCCACAAGGCTTTGCCAGCTTCGTGCGAGAAAGTGGTTCCGAGTTTTCCGCCAACGATCACCTGGAGCGGCTGTACCAGCAGTTCGCTGGCGAGATGGAAGGCATCGAAGCCCAGCAGGAGCGCATCGCTGATGAACAGACGCTGGTTGCTGCGATTCCCATGATGGCCGCGTGGCGTGGCGTAATAGTCGATGGCATTGAGCAAGCTCGGATCAGCGACCCCCGCAGCCTGCGCTTCCTCAGGACTGGGCAGCCAGGCAACGCGGCGCCGCTCCTGGCCCCGCGCCTCGGCTGTGCGCTGGCGGCCGACCGCCACCAGCATCTCCTCGACGGCGCCGGCCTGCGGCTGCATGCGCCGGAAGGCCGTGCCGATATCGTTGGCAACGACCGTGCCTACCGCCTTGAACCTGCGCTCGATCAGCGCCGCATTCACGGCATAGCCGCCTCCGGCGCAGATGCCGAGCAGGCCGATCGCTTCTTCGTCGACGAAGGGCTGCGTTACCAGGAAGTCGACGGCGCAGCGGATGTCCTCGACACGCACGGCCGGATTTTCGGCATCTCGCGGCAAACCGCCGCTCTCGCCCTGGCAGGACGGATCGAACACGAGGCTCAGGTAACCGCGCTGCGCCAGCTTCTGCGCGTAAGTCGCACCGGCCTGCTCCTTGACGCTGCTGCCGGGGCCGACCACCACGATGGAAGGGTAGGTCCCGTCTTCGCGGAAGCCCGGAGGCAGGCGCAGATCGCCGACGATGTCCGTGCCATTGTTCTTGAAGGTAATACGTCGACATTCCACCGTCATGATGTCCTCCTCGGTATGCGTGGGAATATACCCCGTCCGATCACACCTCGGTAGCGACCGGTGCAGCGCAGCTGCGTCGCGCGCAGCGGAACGTTCTGAAGAGTCAAGACGACGTGCAAGCGCTTCAAGAGGCCTGCGTCTTGTCGAAATACTCGATCAGCAGTTCGGTGAGGGTGCGCACTTTTGCGGTGGTGCGCTGGCCGGGCGGACGCACTACGTAGGCGCTAGCCGGCGGCAGGGAGTGATTGGATAGGACCGCTACCAGTGACCCGGCATTCAGGTGTTCGCGAACCAGGCCAGTGGGTAGGCAAGCGATGCCCAGTCCGGCCAGCGTGGCAGCAAGGAGGGCGTTGCAATTGTCAGCCTTGAAGCGCCCTTGCGGGCGCACTGCGACCCTAGTATCTCCGTTCATGAGATACCACGCTTCAGTGCCCTGCATGAGGGCCTGATGGTGTTGGAGTTCTTCCAATGTCTCCGGGGAACCGTGCTCGGCGACGTAGGCCGGGCTGGCCACAACCGTTCGATAGATCGGGCCGACGCGTCGCGCGACCAGGGTGGAGTCTTGCAGGTAGCCGAGCCGAATCGCACAATCGTAGCCTTCCGCGATCAGATCGACGACCTGATCAGTGTATGAGGTCTGGATGTTCAGCAGTGGATGACGCCGCGCCATTTCAGCGATCACAGGTGCAAAATGCGTCGAGCCGAAGGACAGTGGCGCGGAGATACGCAGCCGTCCGCGCAGGTCGCCTGCTGGATGGATGGCTTCTCGCGCAAGATCCATCTCTGCACAGGCCCGGGACGCGTAGTGCATGAAGGTCAAGCCAGCCTCGGTCAGCGCCGCGCCACGCGAAGTGCGCGACAGTAGCTGCAGTCCCAACTCGTCTTCAAGACGGGCGAGGCGCCGGCTGACGACCGATTTTGACAAGGCGAGTCGCGAGGCTGCCGGCGAAATTCCGCCGGCGCCGGCAACCTCGACGAAGGTCTGCAGCACTTCGATATCCACTTTCATACTCCCGTTCCGTCCGCACCGCCATGTCCGGCCGGATGAGGCAGGGGGATGAGCTGCCCGAAGCGGCCGCTTTGCAGGTCGCGGAACGCCGCCTGTATCTCCGCCTCGGTATTCATGACGAAAGGACCGTGGCCGGCGATCGGCTCATCGATCGGCTCGCCGCTGAGGACCAGGATACTGCAGTGCGTATTCGCTTCGATCCGCAGCATCGTGCCGGTGCTGCCGGCCAGCGCCCACTGGGTTTCGCGGAGCACGTCGGTCTGCCCGAGCAGGGCGGTGCCGCGGATCATGATGAACAAGGCCGTCCTTCCCGCCTTCAGAGGCAGGGTGACCGTCATGCCCGCATCCAGGCGCAGGTCCCATACATCGATTCCCGTGAAGGTGCGCGCCGGTCCCTTGCGGCCGGCAAAATCACCGGCGATGAGGCGCAGCCGGCCGGCATCGGCGGGCAGGGGAAGGACGGGAATGTCCGCGGAGCGTATCGACTGGTAAGCGGGCGGCGCTAATTTGTGGCGCCGCGGCAGGTTGACCCATAACTGCACCATCTCCAGCATCCCTCCCGCGCGTGTGAAGGCCTCGGAATGGAATTCCTCATGCAGGATGCCCGATCCGGCCGTCATCCATTGGACGTCGCCAGGACCGATCACGCCACCCCCGCCGTTGGAATCGCGGTGTGCCAATTCACCCTGGTACACGATGGTGACGGTTTCGAAGCCGCGGTGCGGATGCTGGCCGACGCCGCGC
Source organism: Massilia sp. KIM (assembly GCF_002007115.1). NCBI lineage: Bacteria > Pseudomonadati > Pseudomonadota > Betaproteobacteria > Burkholderiales > Oxalobacteraceae > Massilia > Massilia sp. KIM. The sequence continues at coordinate 38,858 of NZ_MVAD01000005.1, forward strand.
GGCTGCGGCGATGGGGAAAACTCCGCCGGCCCCGCATGGTCGAGCAGCAGGAAGGGACTGATCTGCTGCGCCATGTCGCGGTAGGAAAACAGGGTGCGTACCGGGAAGCCATCCCCGACCCAATGCGGACGCGGTGCGCTAAAGACGCCAATGATGGATTTCATTTTGCTTCCCTCTAAGATTGGAACTCATGTTAGTGAACCCGGCAACAGGTAAGGACCTCCGCATGCCGAACTCAAAGCTGAGCCAAGTTATCGGCCTCCGACGAGCGGAGGGGTAGTCGGGTTAAACCGGCGACTTGTTGACTCGTAGAGCGTTTTGTCAGTGATGGGTCGGCCGCTTGTACCTGTATCCGGTAGCAACTGCCATGCCAATGATGTATATGGTGCGACGCCGCATCACGCTCTTCAGCGCGAAACCGAAGTTAAGGTGCAAAAAATGGCGCATCGCAGCATTCATTGCGGGGAATTTGGTTTTATCAAATAGTAATTTTTTCCGGTAGCGTGTTTACGACTCTACGAAAAGATGAAATGTACGCGCAGACGACGTATGCAGAAGGAGGACCTTCGTGGCGGCCTGGTCGAGGTCCCGACACGCCGGGCGTTCCGCTTTCCGCAACATAGTGTGGTGATTTTCGGGGCTAGGAGCCGCCATTCCAGATCGTTACGATGCGCACTATTCGCATGACTTGACAGCGCATGCCATGGGTAGTCCGACAACCGTATATGGAGAGTTATAGAATGATTGATCTGAAGGGTAAGCGTGCACTGGTCACCGGAGGTTCGCGCGGAATTGGCGCGGCGATCGCATTGGCGCTGGCGGAAAACGGCGCCAACGTCGCGTTCACCTACCGCACGGAGGCCGGCAAAGCGCAGGCCATGGCCGCTTCCATCGAAGGGCTGGGCCGCCGCGCTATCGCGATCCAGGCTGACAGCGCCGATCCGGAAGCGATCACGCGTTCCGTCGACCTGGCTGTCGATGCACTTGGCGGACTCGATATCCTCGTCAACAGCGCAGCCGTCGGCCTGAATGGAATGATTGCCGATCTCGATATCGACGCTTACCAGGCGATGATGGATGTGAACGTGCGTGCTCCGCTCCTGTATGCCAAAGCGGTCATCCCGCATCTGGGCGCTGGCGGCCGTATCGTCTCGATCGGATCGGGTTTGGGAGAGCGGGTGCCCTTTCCGGGCGTGACGGCGTATGCAATGTCCAAGTCGGCCCTGCTCTCGTTTACCCGCGGGCTGGCGCGTGAACTCGGCCCGCAGGGAATCACTGTCAATCTCGTGCAGCCCGGCTCCACCGACACGGATGCGAATCCGGCCGACGGCCCGGCTGCCGACTTCCAGCGCGGCATGACGGCCCTGGGACGCTTCGGTGAGCCCAGGGAAGTCGCGAACGCGGTGGTGTTCCTGGCCAGCCCGGCGGCCAGCGTGATCACGGGTGCCATCCTTACCGCCGATGGTGGCGCGCTCGCCTGAGTGCAAAGGAAAGACGGAATTGGATATCGAAGAGCTCCAGTCCTTCGTCGAGGTTGCCGATGCAGGCGGCATCTCGTCCGCGGCGCATCGTCTGGGCGTGTCGAAATCCATCGTCAGCCGCAGGCTGTCGAAGCTTGAAACCGAACTCGGGGTCCAGTTGCTGGCGCGGACGACCCGGGGCGCCGCTCTTACGGAAGCCGGAGCAGCGTTCCGGGAATACGCCGCCCGGATGCTGGCGGACTTCGATTCGGCGCGGGAGACCATCCTTCCCGCCGGACCCTTGCGCGGCCGTTTTCGAGTCGCTGCACCCATTTTGTTCGGGCCGTCGCAAATCGGCCCAGTCCTCGCGGAGATGGCGCGCAGCCATCCGCTGCTGCGCATCCAGGCCAGCTACAGCGATCGCGTGGTCGACCTCATCAGCGAAGGTTTCGATTGCGCGATCCGAAGCGGCCATCTCCAGGATTCCAACCTGATGGCAAGACGCGTCGGCAGCATCCATGGCAAGCTGGTGGCAAGCCCCAGCTATATCGACGCCTTCGGCGCTCCCGAGACGCCGGACGAGCTTTCTCGTCACCAATCCCTCATGCAGGGAACAGAAAGCTGGCGCTTCCTGGATGGCGACCAGCCGATCGTGGCGCATCCGCAAGGAAGCTTCAAGGCCGATAACCCCGTCGCGCTGCTCGCGGCTGCGGTTGCCGGGCTTGGCCTGGCCTACCTGTCCGATTGCGTGATTGCCGAGCACCTGGCATCGGGCGCGCTGGTGCCGGTGATGGTGCGCTATCCTCCTCAACCTTCGGGTATCTATGTCGTCCGTCCACCGAGCCCACATTCGTCGCGCAAGGTCCGCGTCCTGACCGATGCGCTGCTCGTGCGCTTTGGCGGAACGGCGGAAGATTAGGCAGCGGGCCTGGGGGAAGGCAGCAGCGCTATCCACCTGGAGCGCATGCCCCCACACTCGCCTAAGAAATTAATTATCATGGACTGGAATGTCGGTTTTTTAAAACCTGTTCTGATGTCCGACCACGCTGTTTCACATATTAAGGATGTACATGCTGCTGCCTGCTATTCCCTTCGCCAGAACCACCATGCTCGGCCTGCTCGCAGCCGCGCTATCTTTGCCGGCCGTGGCCGCTGAGCCGGCATGGGTTACGAAAAGTAATACCAACGCCAAGGTCTTGCTGAACGTCCTTGCAAAATATTCTCCCGAGACAGCCAGCAATTTGGGCGTCGACGGCTATGACGAGCAGATCATGGACCTGTCGCGCGACCAGTTCGACGCATCCAATCGAGATCTGGGCGCCGCCATCGCTGAGCTGCAGAAGCGCTTGCGCAGCGAGACTGACAGCAAGATCAGGCAAGACCTGCAGATCCTGATCGACAAGGCCCAGGACCAGCTCAAGACGGCCGCCCTGCAGCGCAAGTACTTCATGCCCTACCAGGACTTGACCCGGGTGGTGTATGGCGTGGTGCGCGCGACGCTCGACCCACGCATTCCGCCAGCGCGCCAGCGTACGCTACTGGCCCGCCTGGACAAATATGCGGGACTGGCCAAGGGCTATCGGCCGATTACGGAACTGGCGCAGGAACGCTTGCAGGAGCGCCTGAAAGCGAACCCGAAACTGCTCGGCCCTTACAAGGGCGAGGTCGAGCAGTCGATCAACGACGCGCCCACTCTGCTCAAGGGTATGCGCGAGCTGCTGGCGAAAAGCGGGCTGACGGGTTGGGAACCGCGTTTCGATGCGCTGGAAAAGCAGCTGTCGGCCTACAACGCGCGCGTAAAGGCGGAGATCCTGCCGCGCGCGCGCGCTGACCATCGCCTGCCGCCGGAAGTCTATGCCGACAACCTGAAGAACTTCGGCGTCGATATCAGCCCGCAGGAACTGATCTCCAAGTCGCTCACTTCGTTCGCGGAAATCCGCAATCAAATGCAGATCACTGCCAACCTGGTGGCAAAAGAGCGTGGATTCAAAAATGCCGATTATCGCGCCGTCATGCTCGAACTGAAGAAGCAACAGATCCCGACCGACCAGGTGATGCCGCTGTATGCCGAGCGCCTGGCCGCGCTGGAAAAATCGGCGCGTGAGCAGAAGGTCGTCACCCTGCCCGAGCGGCGCGCCGTGATCCGGCTGGCGACGATGGCTGAGAATGCGGCGCAGCCGGCACCGCACATGAGTCCACCTCGCCTGATCGGCAACACTGGGGAGTACGGCGAATTCGTGCTCACTACCGGTATGCCGCCCGATGCAAGCGGCAAGCAACTGGTGTTCGACGACTTTACCCACCAGGCCGGCACGTGGTCGATCACGGCGCATGAAGCGCGTCCGGGCCACGAGATGCAGTTTGCGAAGATGATCGAGACCGGGGTGTCGACGGCGCGCGCGGTGTTTGCCTTTAACAGCGTCAACGTCGAGGGCTGGGCCCTGTATGCGGAAGCAGAGATGCAGCCCTACGAGCCGCTCGACGGCCAGTTGTTCGCGCTGCAGGCGCGCGGCATGCGCGCGGCGCGCGCCTTCCTCGACCCGATGGTCAACCTGGGTGAGATCACCCCCGAGGATGTGAAGGTCTTCCTGATGCGGGAGGTCGGTCTTTCAGAGGGCATGGCAACCCAGGAGGTGCAGCGCTACACCTTCCGCTTGCCGGGCCAGGCCACCTCCTACTTCTACGGTTACCAGCGCCTGATGGAGACGCGCCAGGCGGCCGAAGTGGCGATGGGCAGCCGTTTCGACCGCCAGAAGTTCAACGACTTCGTGCTGGCGCAGGGGCTGATTCCCCCGAACCTGTTGCGCAAGGCGGTGATGGAGGAGTTCGTCCCGTCGAAGCCCTAGGAAATCGGCAGCGCGGTGCTTGCCTCCTGGCGAGTACCGTGTTCGGATAAAAAAACGGCGGCCATTTGCGTGGCCGCCGTTTTTTCAAATAATGAGATTTATCTCATGTAGTTTGAGAACCTCCACACAGGAAGGATCAAACGTCGATATTACCTGCCTGCAGCGCGTTGGTCTCGATGAAGTTACGACGCGGTTCCACTTCGTCGCCCATCAGCGTGGTGAAGATCTGGTCCGCCGCAATGGCGTCCTCGATCTGCACCTTCAGCAGGCGGCGCACGGTCGGATCCATGGTGGTCTCCCACAGCTGCTCGGGATTCATCTCGCCCAGACCCTTGTAGCGCTGCTTCGACACGCCACGTTCGGCTTCCTCACGCAGCCACAGCATCGCCTCGTGGAACTCGCGCACCGCGAATTCCTTCAGCTTCTCGCCTTCGCCGCGACGGATGATGGCGCCTTCGCCCATCAGGCCACGGAAGGTCGCCGCCGCGTTCGACAGCACCGCGTAGTCCGGGCCGGCGACGAAGTCGGCGTCGATCGAGGTCACCTGCACGTTACCGTGACGCATACGCTCGATGCGCAGCGCATGTTTCTCGGACAGGTCATCCGAACGCACGCTGATCTTCACGGCCGGATCGTTGATCGCCGCCTCCATCGCCTTGGCCGAAGCATTGGCGTTGTCGATGGTGGTCATGTCCAGGGTCACGCCGCTCATGATCGCGGTCAGGGCGGCGCGGTCGATCACGCGCGACAGGCGCATCATGATGGCGTTGGCCAGGTTGTACTGGCGCACCAGCTCGCCCAGCGCCTCGCCGCTGATCGGGTCGGCGCCTTCGCGCGGCAGCAGCGACGCATCCTTCAGCGCCACGGTCATCATGTAGCTCGCTTCCTCGACGTCGTCCTTGAGGTAGCGCTCGTCGCGTCCGGCCTTGACCTTGTACAGCGGCGGCTGCGCGATGTACACGTGGCCGCGCTCGACCAGCTGCGGCATCTGGCGATAGAACAGGGTCAGCAGCAGGGTGCGGATGTGGGCGCCGTCGACGTCCGCGTCGGTCATGATGATGATGCGGTGGTAGCGCAGCTTGTCGACATTGAATTCGTCCGGACCGATCGAGGTGCCGAGGGTCGCGATCAGGGTGGTGATCTGCTCCGACGACAGCATCTTCTCGAAGCGCGCCTTCTCCACGTTCAGCACCTTGCCGCGCAGCGGCAGGATGGCCTGGAACTTGCGGTCGCGGCCCTGCTTGGCGGAGCCGCCTGCCGAGTCACCCTCGACGATGTAGAGTTCGGCCAGCGCCGGGTCGCGTTCCTGGCAGTCGGCCAGCTTGGAGGACAGGCCCAGGCCGTCCATCACGCCCTTGCGGCGGGTCAGGTCGCGCGCCTTGCGGGCGGCTTCGCGCGCACGCGCCGCTTCCACGATCTTGCCGCAGATGATCTTGGCGTCGTTCGGCTTTTCCATCAGGTAGTCGGTCAGGGTCTTGGCGACGATCTCCTCGACCGGGCCGCGCACTTCGGACGACACGAGTTTATCCTTGGTCTGCGACGAGAACTTCGGCTCCGGCACCTTCACCGACAGCACGCAGGTCAGGCCTTCGCGCATGTCGTCGCCCGAGATCTCGACCTTGGCCTTCTTGGCGAAGTCGTTCTCGTCGATGTACTTGTTGATCACGCGGGTCATCGCCGCGCGCAGGCCGGTCAGGTGGGTGCCGCCGTCGCGCTGCGGGATGTTGTTGGTGAAGCACAGCACCTGCTCGTTGTAGGCGTCGTTCCACTGCATCGACACGTCGACCGTGATGTTGGTGCCGTTGTCCGAGACGCGCTCGCCGGTCGCCTGGAACACGGTCGGGTGCAGCACGTTCTTGTTCTTGTTGATGTACTCGACGAAGCCGCGGGTGCCGCCCTCGAAGGCGAACACTTCTTCCTTGCCGGTGCGCTGGTCGGTCAGCTTGATGTTGACGCCGTTGTTCAGGAACGAAAGTTCGCGGATACGCTTGGACAGGATCTCGTAGTGGAACTCGACGGTGGTGAAGATCTCTTCGTCGGCCCAGAAGTGCACTTCGGTGCCGCGCTTGTCGGTCTCGCCGATCACCTTGATCGGGGACACTTCGACGCCGTTGACGATCTCGATCTCGCGGTTCTGCGGGACGCCGCGCACGAATTCCATCTGGTGCACCTTGCCGTTCTGGCGCACGGTCACGCGCAGCAACTTCGAGAGCGCGTTCACGCAGGACACGCCGACGCCGTGCAGGCCGCCGGACACCTTGTAGGCGTTCTGGTTGAACTTGCCGCCGGCGTGCAGCTCGGTCAGGGCGATCTCGGTCGCCGAGCGCTTCGGCTCGTGCTTGTCGTCCATCTTGATGCCGGTCGGGATGCCGCGGCCGTTGTCGGTGATGGAGACCGAGTTGTCGGAGTGGATGGTGACGTGGATCTCGGAGCAGAAGCCGGCCAGGGCTTCGTCGATCGAGTTGTCCAGCACCTCGAACACCAGGTGGTGCAAACCGGTGCCGTCCGAGGTGTCGCCAATGTACATGCCCGGACGCTTGCGTACCGCTTCCAGGCCTTCCAGGATCTGGATCGAGGAGGCGCCGTATTCTTCCGCCTGCGGGGCGGGGGCCATTACTGCTTGGGTATTCTCGGACATGGACTGCTTTCTATAAAACGGGTGATTTCAGGTGCTTGATGCACTGAGCTGGTCGCAGCGGCGTTGGCACGCTGGTTGGCTCCCTTGCACCTGCAACCTAAAAACCGTCATTCCGGCGCAGGCCGGAATCCAAGTTGTATGCGCTCATGCAAACTTGGATCACCGTGGGGCCGCCGAGGCCTACGCGGGGATGACGGGTTGAGGCTATGTCTTAAGCTTGAGCGCGCGGTCTGCCTGCATTCACATCAAATACGCATCGGCATGACGACATACTTGAAGTCGCCATTGTCGGGAATCGAAATCAGCGCCGACGAGTTCGAGTCGCCCAGGGCGATGTTCACCTGGTCGCACTTGAGGTTGTTCAGCACGTCGAGCAGGTAGGTGACGTTGAAGCCGATGTCGATCGCGTCGCCGCCATAATCGATCTCCAGCTCCTCGACCGCCTCTTCCTGGTCGGCATTGGTCGAGCTGATCTTCATGCTGCCCGGCCCGATGATGCAACGCACGCCCTTGAACTTGTCACTGGTCATGATCGCGGCGCGCTGCAGCGAACGCAGCAGCTCGTCACGGCTGATCGTGAAGTCGTTCTTGTAACCCTTGGGGATCACGCGCGTGTAGTCAGGGAACTTACCCTCCACCAGCTTCGAGATCAGCTCGATGTCGGCGAAAGTCAGCTTCACCTGCGAAGCCGCGATGTCCAGGCGAACTTCCTCGTCGCTCTCCTCGAGCAGGCGCTGCAGCTCGATGATGGTCTTGCGCGGGATGATCACTTCCTGGCGCTCGAAGGACTGCTCGGACTCCACCTGGCAGAAGGCCAGGCGGTGGCCGTCGGTCGCCACGGCGATGATGTTGTTGCCATCCAGCACCAGCAGCAGGCCGTTCAGGTAGTAGCGGATGTCCTGCTGGGCCATCGCGAAGTACACCATGTTGAACAGGTGCTTCAGGGTCTTCTGCGGCAGGGTCACGGTGGCGTTGTAGCTGTCGGCCACCGACACCGTCGGGAATTCCTCGGCCGCCAGGGTCTGCAGGGCGAAGCGCGACTTGCCGCTCTGGACGGCCAGGCGCTTGTTCTGCAGGGTCATGGTCACGTCGCCCGACTCGGGCAGCGCGCGCAGGATGTCGAGCAGCTTGCGCGCGGCCACGGTCGTGCCCGTGACCTCGTCGCCCGCACCGATGTCGGCGTGCGTGGTGATCTGCACTTCGGTGTCGGTCGACAGGAACGAGACGCTTTCACCGTTCTTGCGAATGAGGATATTGGCCAGAATCGGCATAGTGTGCCGACGCTCGACAATACCGCTCACGATCTGCAGTGGCCGGAGAAGCGTGTCTCGGGTGGATTTGACCAATTGCATAGGTTTATCCTCAGTAGAGTTTGTTTTGTTGAACTTGTTTCTAATGCAGTATTTTGCCATTGCCCGGAGAGAACACAAACCCCGGGCAGGGGCCCACTTCTTTACCCTTTGAGGGTTTGCTCCAGCACGTGCAGCTCATGGTTGCACTCGGCGTTCTTGGCCCGGTCCTGGGCGATCTTGCGCACCGCATGCAGCACGGTGGTGTGGTCGCGTCCGCCGAACAGCTCGCCGATTTCCGGCAGGCTCTTTTGCGTCAGTTCCTTGGCCAGGTACATGGCGATCTGGCGCGGGCGGGCGATGTTCGCCGGCCTGCGCTTGGAATACATGTCCGCGACCTTGATGTTGAAGAAGTCGGCCACGGTCTTCTGGATGTTTTCCACCGAAATCTGGCGGTTCTGCACCGACAGCAGATCCTTCAGGGCTTCCTTCACCACGTCGATGGTGATGTCCTTGCCGTGGAAGCGCGAGTAGGCCAGGATCTTGCGCAGCGCGCCTTCCAGCTCGCGCACGTTGGAGCGCAGGTGCTTGGCCACGAAGAAGGCGACGTCGTCGTTCAGGGTCACGCCCTCGGACTGGGCCTTCTTGAGCAGGATCGCCACGCGCATCTCGAGCTCCGGCGGCTCGATCGCCACCGTCAGGCCCGAGTCGAAGCGCGAGATCAGGCGGTCGTCCATGCCGGTGATCTCTTTCGGATAGGTATCCGAAGTGATGATGATCTGTTTCTTGGCTGCAATCAGGGCTTCGAAGGCATAGAAGAACTCTTCCTGGGTACGGCTCTTGCCGCCAAAGAATTGAATATCGTCGATCAGCAGCATGTCCAGCGAGTGGTAGTAATGCTTGAAGTCGTCGAAGCCCTTGCGCTGGTAGGCGGTGACGACGTCGCGCACGTACTGCTCGGCGTGGATGTAGCGGATGCGCGCGCCCGGCTGGTCGGCCATGACCTGGTTGCCGATCGCGTGGATCAGGTGGGTCTTGCCCAGGCCCACGCCGCCGTAGAAGAACAGCGGGTTGTAGGACACGCCCGGGTTGTTGGCGACCTGGATCGCGGCGGCGCGCGCCAGCTGGTTGGCCTTACCGGTCACGAAGCTCTCGAAAGTCAGCTCGGTGTTGATGCGGCTCTGCTCGCGCTTGGGCGAATTAGCGATGTTCAGGTTCTGGACGGTGTTTTCCTGGCCGACGGGCGGCGGACGCAGCAGGCCCGTGCCGGGCGCGGCGCCATCGCTGTTGGGCGGGACCGGCGCCGCCGGCTTGCGCGGCGGGTTGGTGCGCGGGTCGAGCACGAACTGCACCTCCACCGGCGCTTCCCAGTACTGGGCGGCGAGCTCGGTGATGCGCGTGGCGAACTGCGTCTTGACCCAGTCGAGCTTGAAGCGGTTGGGCGCGGCGATGCGCAGCTTGCCGTCTTCGTAGTCGAGGGCGACCAGGGGTTTGATCCACGCACTGTACTGCTGGGGCGTCAGTTCAAGCTCCAGCTGCGCGGAACAGGTCTGCCAGAAATTTTCCATACTTCGCTAATTGATACGTAACACGCTATTTTACCTGTCTCTGCGGGAGTTATCCACAGGTTGTCGCGACTATTTTCAAGCAAAAGCGGGGCCGGCGCAGCACCGCAGGCGGCGTCCGGTGGGGGAAAACCACGGCGGATTGAACAACAGCCGCCTTGACAGTCGGGCCGGAAGTAGGGTCTAATTCAGGGTTCCCCGCCCGGTCACCATGTCGTGCTGTCAATTCGACAGCGGATGCAGGCCGGGCGAAGAGTATCTGCTGTGGCGTGACGCTGGCTTAACATCTGCGAACTGTCATTGGCGCCGAATCCTGACGACGAGACGTCAGACCCGATTTTGCAATTTCTTTTGCTTTAAGCGAGACCACCATGAAACGTACTTACCAACCTTCCGTCGTTCGTCGCAAGCGCACGCACGGCTTCCGCGCACGTATGGCTACCCGTGGTGGCCGTCAGGTCCTGAACGCACGCCGCGCCAAGGGCCGCAAGCGCCTGGCAGTCGTCTAAGCACGGCACGCCCGCAGAGCGACGCGGTCGGCCATGACAGGCGAAGGTTCGCACGACTTCGCGCGCGCTCGGCGCATCGTTAAAACGGATGAATTTTCATCCGTTTTTCGTTTGCGGCCGGCACAAAAAACCGCGCATTTCGTGCTCTACACCCGACCCAGCACGCTGCCGCATGCGCGGCTGGGCGTCGTCGCGGCCAAGCGTTTCGCACCGCGCGCGGTCACGCGCAACACGATCAAGCGCGTCACGCGCGAGCTGTTCCGCACCAGCCGGCTCCAGGCCGTCGACTGCATCGTGCGCCTGTCGCGCCCGGTGAACGCCAAGGACGGTCCGGCGACCACCCGCGCCCTCAAGGCCGAGCTGCGCGCCGAACTGACGCGCCTGTTCGCTTCCCAGCGCCCGCGCCGCGCGCCCGGCGATCCTGCGACCCCCTCATCATGAAGACGCTGCTCGTCTGGTTGCTGCGCGGCTACCAGCTGCTGCTGTCCCCGATGATCGGGCCGAAGTGCCGTTTTTATCCGAGCTGTTCCAGTTACGCGATCGAGGCCCTGCAGGTGCACGGCGCCGCCCGCGGCTCGCTGCTGGCCGCGCGCCGCGTGTGCCGCTGCCACCCGTGGAACCCGGGCGGCGTCGATCCGGTGCCGCCGCGCACCAGGGATTCCCATCCGGCCGCTAAAGGCTGTCATCACTCCTGACGAAGACCCCAATGGAAATCAATAAACGTACCATTCTGTGGATCGTGTTCGCCATCTCCCTGATTGTTCTGTGGAACAACTGGATGGTGTCGACCGGTCAGCAGTCGCTGTTCTCGCCGGCCAACCCGGCCAAGGTCGCCCAGCAGCAGGCCGCCGCCAAGCCGAACGACGTGCCCGCGCCTGCGCAAGCGGGCAGCGCCGCCGTGCCCGGCACGCCGGCCGCCGCCGCAGCCCCGGGCGCACCGGCCGCGCCCGCCGTGGCCCCGCGCCAGACCGTCACCGTCACCACCGACGTGGTCAAGGTCGACATCGACACCCAGGGCGGCGTCATCAAGCGCCTCGAGCTGCTGAACTATCCGGACCACTTCGACAAGACCAAGAACCAGGTCCTGTTCGACGTCAGCGGCAACAACGTCTACCTGGGCCAGACCGGCCTGATCGGCACCAGCGCCGCCGGCGTGCTGCCGAACCACACCACCCCGTTCACCGTCCGTCCGGGTGTGCGCACCCTGGGCAACGGCAACCAGGTGCAGGTCGTGATGGACGCGGAGCAGGGCGGCGTGCGCCTGACCAAGACCCTGACCTTCCGCCGCGGCGACTACGTGATCGGCATCCGCCATGACGTGACCAATACCAGCGCCGCGCCGGTCCAGCCTTCGCTCTACCTGCAGCTCCAGCACGACGGCAACAAGCCTGCCAACGATTCCTGGTTCATGTCGAGCTACACCGGCCCGACCCTGTACACCGCCGAGGACAAGTACCAGAAGCTGACCTTCGAGGAAATCGAGAAGGGCAAGGCCGAGCACTCGACCAAGGCCAACAACGGCTGGGTTGCGATCTCGCAGCACTTCTTCGTCTCGGCCTTCATCCCGGCCGACCAGATCCAGCGCGACATCTTCACCAAGAAGATCGCGACCAACCTGTACGCCATCGGCACCGTGCAGCCGCTGGGCAGCGTGGCCCCGGGCGCGACCGTGTCGACCGACACCCGCCTGTATTCGGGTCCGCAGGACGAGAAGACCCTGGAGAAGATCGCCCCGGGCCTGGAGCTGGTGAAGGACTACGGCATGCTGACCGTGATCGCCAAGCCGATCTTCTGGGTGATGGACCAGCTGCACTCCCTGCTGGGCAACTGGGGCTGGACCATCGTCGCCCTGACCATCCTGATCAAGCTGGCCTTCTTCCCGCTGTCGGCGGCCGGCTACCGCAGCATGGCCAAGATGCGCGTGGTGACGCCGAAGATGCAGGCGATCCGCGAGCGCTACAAGAACGACCCGATGAAGATGCAGCAGGCCACCATGGAGCTGTACAAGACCGAGAAGATCAACCCGCTGGGCGGCTGCCTGCCGATCCTGGTGCAGATGCCGGTCTTCTTCGCCCTGTACTGGGTGCTGCAGGCCTCGGTCGAGATGCGCGGCGCGCCCTGGATCGGCTGGATCACCGACCTGACCCAGCCGGACCCGTACTACATCCTGCCGATCCTGTACGCGGTGTCGATGTACATCACCACCAAGCTGAACCCGCAGCCGACCGATCCGGTGCAGGCGAAGATGATGCTGTTCATGCCGCTGGCGTTCTCGGTCATCTTCTTCTTCTTCCCCTCGGGGCTGGTGCTGTACTGGGTGGTCAACAACATCCTGTCGATCGCGCAGCAGTGGGTGATCACCAAGAAGTACGAGACGGCCAAGTAATCCGCTGCCGCTTCGCGAAGAACCCGCGCCGTGGCGCGGGTTTTTTTATGGGCTGATGGTGCGATCGTAAACCTGGATCCCGCGGGGCCGCCGAGGCCTGTGCCGGGATGACGTCTTGAAGCCGCGGGCCAACCTATAGGTCAATGGCCCGCTCCCTTAGCACGTCATCCCGGCGCAGGCCGGGATCCAAGTTCTGCCCGCACACCCCTCAGCCCGCAAAACCCGAATCCCTTACAATCCCCCCATGAAACTCGACACCTCCCCCATCGCCGCCATCGCCACCGCCCCCGGCCGCGGCGGCATCGGCGTCGTGCGCGCCTCCGGCAAGTCGCTGGCCCCGCTGATCGACGCCCTGTTCCCCGGCGCCACCCTGGCCCCGCGCCACGCCACCTACATCCCCTTCAAGGACGCCGCCGGCAGCGTGATCGACCAGGGCATCGCCCTCTACTTCAAGGGCCCGCATTCCTACACCGGCGAAGACGTGCTCGAACTCCAGGGCCACGGTGGCCCGATCGTGCTGCAGATGCTGCTCCAGCGGGTGCTGGAAGCCGGCGCCGCGCACGGCCTGCGACTGGCCGAACCGGGCGAATTCACCCGCCGCGCCTTCCTGAACGACAAGCTCGACCTGGCCCAGGCCGAAGCCGTGGCCGACCTGATCGACGCCTCCACCGAAGCCGCCGCCAAGTCGGCCTCGCAGTCGCTGTCGGGCGCCTTCTCGCAGGTGGTGCACAAGCTGGTCGACCAGACCATCAACCTGCGCATGCTGGTCGAAGCCACCCTCGACTTCCCGGAAGAGGAGATCGACTTTCTCGAGAAGTCGAACGCGCGCGGCCAGCTGGCCGACATCATCGAGGCGCTGGAAGCGGTGTTCCGCCAGGCCGCGCAAGGCGCGCTGCTGCGCGAAGGCCTGAACGTGGTGCTGGTGGGCCAGCCCAACGTCGGCAAGTCCTCCCTGCTCAACGCCCTGGCCGGCGCCGACGTCGCCATCGTCACCCCGATCGCCGGCACCACCCGCGACAAGGTGACCGAGACCATCCAGATCGAAGGCATCCCGCTCAACATCATCGATACCGCAGGCATCCGCGCGCTCGACGAAGGCGTGGACGTGGTCGAGGCGATCGGCATCGAGCGCACCTGGGGCGAAGTCGGCAAGGCCGACGTGATCCTGCACCTGCTGGACGCGAACCTGGGGCCGAGCAAGGCCGACGAGGAGATCGTGGCCGCCTTCCCCGAAGGCGTGCCGGTGCTGCGCATCTGGAACAAGATCGACCTGTCGGGCCACAGGCCGTCGAAGGAAGAGGGCGCGGACGCCACCCACCTCTACCTGTCGGCGCACGAGAAGCTCGGCATCGAACTGCTGCGCGCCGAGCTGCTGCGCATCGCCGGCTGGCAGCAGACCGGCGAATCGCTCTACCTGGCGCGCGAACGCCACCTGATCGCACTGCGGGCCGCGCGCGAGCACCTCGAACTGGCGCGCCAGCACGCGATGCAGGATGACCAGTCGCTCGACCTGTTCGCCGAGGAGTTGCGCCTGGCGCAGGATCAGCTCTCCAGTATCACCGGGCAGTTCACGCCGGATGACTTGCTGGGGGTGATCTTCAGCCGGTTCTGCATCGGTAAATGAATCTTGCAGAGTGAGCTCGGAGATTCGCTGCTGTCAGCGCTCAGAGCTCTCGAGAGAGGGCGCTCGGGCGTCGCATCAGTCTGCAACACGGCCCTGATGTTCATGAGCGGACAGAGAATGCGTAGACCCTCTATCGACCCGAAGCGGACCACCCGGGGTCAGTCCATCATGGACACGAAAGCGCCGGTTTGCGGGTCTCTCGCAAACGATGCGCCTCCAGGCGCATCAAGAAGATCGATGAAGGAATCATCTTTGGAAAGCACCCGGCCGAGGGAAACGAAGGCAATATTGTCCGGGTCATCCATGTACTCATCCGATTCGTCACCCGCCGCGATGCGCCAGCCGCTATCGTTCTCATTGTCAGGCTCCTCACGGTACAAATAGCCGACTTTCGCCCCATCGCTCAGAATCCGTTGAGTGACGAAACATCGTTTGGCATATCGCTCGACGATATTATCGTGGCTGTCATGCGGCGTATTGATGATGTGCCGGGCATCGAAGGCCACCTCATCACCCAGCTTCAGGTCTTTGATCCAATAGGGCTCGTTGTCCAGCCGTCCAAGAAATTTCCCGTCCAGGCCAACATGATCCACGATTACCCACATTCTCTCGGCTCCCGGCGCCTCGGGGTCGTCTGACTCGAAATTGAAAATCAGCTTGACGACGTCGCCGGGTCGGACGAGCGCGATTGCTTCCCTGGGCGGTTTGAAGAAGGTGTATTTGTTCGCGGCTGCCAACTCATCCGCATCTTCCAGCGTCCAACTCGGCATACGATGTCATCCCTCATCAGGTTTCATGATCTTCGCTAATAGCAGCAAGCGTCCGCATTTGACCGGTAAGGAACGCTTCACCGGCTCAGTGTACCGAGCCCTTGCCGCGTGAGCAATCCGCGCATTTCCCCATGCGCCCTTAGTCCACCAAAGGAGCCAGCAGCTCCGCCACCCAGTCCATGAACAGACGGGTGCGCGCCGGCACGTGGCGGCGCGAAGGATAGACAAAGGACAGCGGCATCGAGGCCGGACGATATTCCGGCAGCACCTCCACCAGCCGTCTCGCCTCCACCAGCGCCGCCACCCCCACCGCCGGCGCCTGCGCGATGCCCAGCCCCGCCACGCAGGCCGCGCGATAAGCCGCCGTGTTGTTGACCGTGAGCGCGCCCGGCGCCGGCAGGCGCTGGGTCGCTTCGCCATCGAACCATTCCCAGCAGGGCGCGCTCCCGCCGAGCTGGGTGTCGTAGTGCACCAGCCGGTGCTGCGCCAGATCCTCCAGGCTGCGCGGCACGCCATGGCGCGCGATGTAGTCCGGACTGGCGCAGTTGACCACCCGGAAGCTGCCGAGATGGCGCGCCACCAGGTTGGAATCCGTCAGCTCGCCGATGCGTATCACGCAGTCGTAGCCGTCGCGCACCAGGTCCACCCGCCGGTCCATGCTGCCGAGGTCCACCAGCAGTTGCGGATGGCGCGCCATGAATTCGCCCAGGCGCGGCAGCACGATATCGGTGGCCAGGCTGACCGGCATGTCCACCCGCAGGCGGCCGGTGACGCCGGCCCCGCCCTCGCGGAACATGGCGCGCAGCGCTTCCACCTGCTCCAGCACCTCACGGCTGCGTGCGAAATAGGCTTCGCCCTCCTGGGTCATCTGCACGCGGCGCGTGGTGCGCTGCAGGAGCCGGGTGCCGAGCTGCTGCTCTAGCTCGCGCACGGCGGCCGACACCGTCGCATTCGGCAAGCCGAGCTGGCGCGCCGCGCCGCTGAAGCTGCCCAGTTCGGCCACCTTGAGAAAGACCGCGATCGTATCGAGTTCGTTCATGGATTTTTCGTAGATCCTGCAAAGTCCAAGCAGAAATGGCGGATTTATTACCGCGCGCACGAAAAATATACTGGCTCCATCAATTTTCCTCAAGGAGCCCAGGCATGAAGACCCACCATACCCGCATCGCCCTGATCACCGGCGCCAGCCGCGGCCTCGGCCGCAACATCGCGAGTCATCTGGCCGAGCGCGGCGTCGACCCCATCCTCACCTACCACCGGAATGCGTCCGCCGCCGCCGAAGTGGTGGACGAACTGCGCGCCCTCGGCCGCCGCGCCACCGCGCTGCCGCTCGACGTCGCCGACAGCCGCGCCTTCCCGGCCTTCGCCGCCCAGGTGCGCGAAGTGGTGCAAGGCTGGGGACGCGAGCGCTTCGACATCCTGGTCAACAACGCCGGCAGCGGCCTGCACCTGCCTTACCTCGAGACCACCGAGGAGCAGTTCGACAGCATGGTCGCGATCCACCTGAAGTCGGCCTTCTTCCTGACCCAGGCGCTGGCGCCGTTGCTGGAAGACGGCGGCCGCATCCTCAACGTGTCGAGCGGGCTGGCGCGCTTCACCGTGGAGAACTATGCGGCCTATGCGATGGCCAAGGGCGGGGTCGAGGTGCTGACGCGCTACCAGGCGCGCGAGCTGGCGGCGCGGAGAATCAAGGTCAACGTGATCGCCCCGGGGGCGATCGAGACCGACTTCAGCGGCGGCGCGGTGCGCGACAATCCCCAGCTCAACGCCATGATCGCCGGCATGACGGCCCTGGGCCGGGCCGGCCTGCCGGACGACATCGGCGCCGCCGCCGCGGCGCTGCTGGACGAGGGCAATGGCTGGATGACGGGACAGCGCATCGAGGTCTCGGGCGGCATGATGCTCTGAGCAGGCGCAACTGTTACGGAAGGTAATCGTCCGGCAGGGGCGGCGCGGCTCGTGCTAGGCTGGCGCTTCCTTTGAAACCGGACAGCCATGATGCGACTGCGATCCCTTCCCACGCGCTCCCTGGCCAGGTTCGCCGGCGTGGTGGCAGCGGCGAGCCTGCTGGCCTCCTGCGCCAACCTGGCCGGCCCGCGCCAGGTCGAACTGCCGCTGCACAAGCTGCAGGCCGGCCTCGAACGCCGCTTCCCGCTCGATAACCGCATGCTCGACGTGCTCAACGTGCGCCTCACGCGCCCGCAGCTGTCGATCCAGCCCGAGCAGGACCGCGTGGCGCTCGCGCTCGACGCCTCGGTCAGCCCGCCCTTCATGAGCGAAAGCTGGCAGGGCAAGCTGGCCTTCTCGGGCCGCCTCTACGTCGACCCCAACCGCTCCGCCGTGATGATGGCGGAGCCGCGCGTCGACCGCCTCGACTTCGGCGCCGGCAGCGGTCTGGCCGAGCGCCAGGTGGCGAACGTCGCCAATAGCATGATCGGCATGCTGGCGCGCGACGTCCCGGTCTACGCCTTCCGCATGGAAGACCTGCGCTACGCGGGCGTGCAGTTCGTCCCGACCCGCATCGCCACCACCCAGCGCGGACTCCTGGTGACCCTGGAGCCGGTGCGCTGACAAGCGCCGTCACGCCGGTCCTGCACGGAACGCCAACCTAAGCTATGATTTTTGCACCGTGCCGTAAATGGTCAGAGGAGAAACGTTGCTCGAATGCTCCAACGCCAACCCGCCGGATACTTCGGCGTTGCACTGCCTGCGCATTACGCGCACACTGGCACGAGCGGTTGCGATAACGCTGGAGCAGCCCGGAGTTTGCGCCAACCGGGGTGTTTCGCCTTGCTTGCGGTTTCTCATGCACACGGTATTCCACTGAAGTAACCTTTCTTCAGTTCAGTCTGCCGTAGGGGGTGGATCTTGGAAACGACACACGAGAGTTTTCCGGACAACGGGTTGCCCGCCGAGCCGCCCATCGCCGCCGTGGCGGCAGGCGCCATGCCTTCGCGGCTGAGCCTTCCGGCCAAGGGATCGTGCTGGTATTGCGAGAAGCCGCTCGACAGCGTACGCCGCTTCTGCGGCAAGTCCTGCGCCGACTCCTTCGACGAGGAAGCGGAATTCACCCGCTGAACCGGCGCGCCCGACGGGCGGCGCTGGCCTAGGCGTCGCCTCTTCCTTCCAGCACCGCGAGCGCACGCTCGAAATCGAAATCGCGCACGGCCGCGTCCAGCAGGCGCATGCGCTCGGGGCCGAGCGCGGCCAGGAAGGCGTCGTGGCGCTGCGCCAGCAGGGCGGGCGCGGCGCCGTCGCCGATGTCCAGCATGGCGCGCAGGCGTGCGATGTCCTCGGGCGAGGCCGCCGCCACCACGGCGTCCGGGCCGGGCGGGCTCAAGACCGTGTCGAGCTGCTCCAGCACCCGCCCCAGTTCGTCCGCGAGTTCGTCGGCCAGCGCGCCGGCCGGCTGCAGCGCCGCTTCTCCATGGGTACGGAAGGCCAGTTCGACGCCAAGCGCCAACTGGCGCAGGCGGCGCGCCTCGACCATCGCGGCCGCGCCTTTCAGGGTATGGACCACGCGCTGGGCCAGCGCCGCGTCGCCGGCGGCGAGCGCCCGGCGCAGGCGCGCCGCGGCGTCGTGGTAGTCGGAGCGAAAGCGCGCCAGCACCCGCAGGTGCATGGCCCGGTCCCCCATCACGCGATCGAGGCCGGCGACCAGGTCGAGCGCCGGCTCCGCCGAGTCGGCGGCGTCTTGCTGCGCCGTGCGCTCCGGCCGCATCAGCGCGTGGTGAAGGACCACTGGCGCGTCACCGGGCTGCCATTGACCGTGCCGGTGAAGCTGACGTCGTAGGTGGTGGCGCCGCGCAGCGGATCCAGCGGCACGATCGCGGCCGCGGTCTTGATCTCGCCCGCCGGGTCGACGCGCTGCACCGCCAGGTCGGCGCCGCCGCGCGGGCGCACCGTGAAGGTCTGCACCACCAGCGAGGCGTCGAGGTTGGCGTGCACGCTGATCGGATAGCCCACCTGGTTGCGGTTCGGGATCGGGTCCGGCTCCTCGGTGTCGCTGAAGAAGTTCGGCGTCACCTGGCCCTGGCCGTTGTAGGGCCAGGTCGTGATCGTGCCGCGCGCGATGCCGGGGCCGAAGCCGCCGCGCGCCGCGAAATTGGCGGTGAAGTAGTTGTAGCCGTTGGCCGCGCTGGCCGCGCCGGTGCCGATCTCCTTGAACATCGGCTCGAACATCACGAAGCGGTGGTAGATCGCCGTGATCAGTTCCTCGGCCATGAAGGCGCCGGAACGGTTGTTGGTGCCGGAGATGACTTCGCCATACGCATAGCCGTCGACCGGAATGGTATAGCCGGCGGCGTTCAGGCGATCCTTCAGGGTGGCGCCGGTGAAGCCCTGGCGGCCCGGGACCTGGTCGTGGCTCATCACGTTGTTGATGCGCAGGTATTCGGAGTGGCCGAGGGCCGCGTTGTTGATCTGCGCATTCTCCGCCACGGTCGGCATGCCGGCCTGGGTGCGGCGGTAGTTGATCCAGTTGCGGCCATCGAGGGCGATATTGCCGGTCTGCGCAGGCGCAGCGGGCGTGTCCGCCACCGGAGGCGCGGCGGGCGCCGTGCCGTTGCCGGCCGCCGGCGTGGTGCTCACCGGAGGATTGGCCGCAGGGCTGTCGCTGCCGCCACCGCCGCACGCGGCCAGGGCCAGGGCGGAACCCAGCGCCGCAACGATCGTTCGCCAGCGAAGCGTGTAGCTCATGTTGCAACTCCTGTCAATACGTGGAAGGAATGCGACATTTTAGGGGAAAACGCCGCAACGCGACGGCCGTTAGGCTCAAGCGCAACAGCTTATTTTGCACCCTGTAGAATATGGCATCCATTCTCTTGTCAAGTCAGCCATACGTGAAACCGACCAGCAAGCAACGCCTCGCGCGCGCCAAGTTCGCCCTGCCCAGCTCCGTCACCCTGCTGTCGATCGCCTGCGGCTTCGGCAGCATCGTGATCTCGGTCGACAATGCCCATATCGGCGATCCGGGCGACTTCCGCCTGGCCGCGATCCTGCTGGTGCTGGCCGGCGTGTTCGACGCCCTGGACGGCTTCGTGGCGCGCGCCACCAACACCCAGTCCAGCTTCGGGGTGCAGCTCGATTCGATCGCCGACGTGATGAACTTCGGCTGCGCCCCCGGCCTGCTGCTGTACTGCTACGGCTTCGGCCAGATGGCGGTCGACCACCCGACCCTGGTGCGCATGGGCGGCCTGGCCTGCTTCGTGTTCGTGGCCTGCGGCGCGCTGCGCCTGGCGCGCTTCAACATCAGCCACGGCCGCACCGACCCGCGCTACTTCGTCGGCATGCCGATCACTGCGGGGGCGGCCTGCGTGGCCTCGGTGGTGGTGGCCTGGCCCGACCCGGCGACCACCATGGCCCAGGCCTTCCTGATCGCGGGCCTGATGGTGGCGGTGGGCGCGCTGATGGTGTCGACCATCCGCTTCCCCAGCTCCAAGCACCCGCGCGGCAAGGTCATGATCGGCCTGCTGGTCGCGTGCGCGATCCTGCTGGCGCTGCTGCAGACGCGCTTCTTCGTGCTGTTCTTCCTGCTCTACGTGTGCGCGACCCTGCTGCTGAACCTCGCCTGGCGCACCGGCTGGACCGGCGTGGCGCCGCCCAGGGTCTACGACGAGGCCGACGAGGTCTAGGCGTCGGCGCGGCAGCGCGCGAACCCTTCTGCCGCGCAGGCGCTCAGGCGAACTTGTCGAGCATCGCCGCCAGGCGGGCGGCGCGCTCGCGCGCTTCCTCGAGGTCGGCGCTGGCGCCGGTCTGGGTGATGATGGCGGCGGTGAGGAGCTGGACGAAGGAGCGGTCCAGGGCCTTGCGCGCGGCCGCCATCTGCTGGGCCACCGCGTCGCAGTCCGAGGGCGCGTCGGCCAGCGCGATCAGCTTCTGCACCCCGCGCAGCTGGCCCTCGATGCGGGCCAGCCGATTGAGCAAGTCCTTCTTTTGCTGGGCGCTGAGGGCCTGGCCTTCGACGATCTTGAGCGGGGCGTCGGCCATCAGGCCACCTCGTGCCCGCGCGCGGCGCGCAGGATGCGGAACCAGTCCTGGCGGTCCAGGGTGAAGCTGGCGCCGGTCACCGCCACGCCGATCGCTTCGATGCGGCCGCTGCCGGTGAGCGGGATCGGACGGCTCGGGAGCTGCATGATCCAGGCGAAGACCACGCTGGCGAAGGGCTGGTGCAGGCGGTCGGCGATTTCCTTGATCACCAGGCGCAGGTTCTCGGCATTGGTGTCGTTGGCGTTGAACAGGCGTCCGCCGCCCAGCGGCGACCAGATCATGGGCGCCACGCCCAGGTCCTGCAGGCCGTCGAAGGTCTCGTCGAACATCGGCGCGGTGTGCAGGGGCGAGAACTCGATCTGGTTGGTGGCCAGCGGAATGCGGCGGTTCAGGCACTCGAACTGGTGGCGCGAGAAGTTGGACACGCCGAAGTGCAGCACTTTGCCGGCCTGCTTGAGGCGGGTGAAGGCTTCGGCGATCTCGTCGAAGTCCATCAGCGGGTCGGGGCGGTGGATCAGCAGCAGGTTGAGGCGGTCGGTGTGCAGCTGGCGCAGCGATTCCTCGGCCGAGGCCACGATGTGCTCGCCGGTGGTGTCGTAGTGCTGGATGGTGTGGGCCGGGCGCTTGGCCGAGAGCAGCTTGATGCCGCACTTGCTCACCAGCTCGATGCGGTCGCGCAGCGAGGGACGGGCGCGCAGGGCTTCGCCGAACAGGCCTTCGACGCCGTAGCCGCCGTAGATGTCGGCGTGGTCGAAGCTGGTCACGCCCATGGCCACGCACTGCTCGATGAAGGCTACCCGCTGTTCGACCGACATGCCCCATTCCGTCATGCGCCACATCCCGGCCACGATGCGCGACAGTTCCAGGCCGCCCTCACGGGTGGCGACGCGGGGGCATTGCAGGGTGGTGGGGAGGGCTTGGGTCATGGATGGCTTTCAAGGTTGGCGTGTTGACATGATTATAGCGGGAGGGGAAGCGTTGTTGGCTGCGCGGGCAAACTTGGGTTACTGCGGAGCCGCCGAGGCCTTGACGGGCAGACTTGGGTTCCCGCCTTCGCGGGAACGACGGGTAGTGGCAGCAGGCCAAAAACATCCATCCGGGAACGCGACACTTGAACGTCGTTCCCGCGAAGGCGGGAACCCAAGTTTGCCCGCACACCCCTAACGCTTACAGCACCACCAAAAAACAAAAAGCCCGCCCGGCATCAAGCACGGACGGGCTCCCGTCATCCAGCGAAAGGCTAGGTCACTGCAGCCAGAGCCGCATCGAATCCCACGCCCGGCCGAAGATGCTCGCTTCCTGCACCTCATCCAGCGCCACCACCGGCAGCACCAGCAGCGGCTTCCCGTCCGCCATCATCTTGAGGGTGCCGACCTGCGCATTGCGCGCCAGCGGCGCGACCAGCGGGTCCTTGCGCTCCAGCACCGGCTTGAGCTTGCCGGCCACGCCCTTCGGCACGGTCACCAGCACGTCGCGGGTGAAGCCGATCTTCACGTTCGGGGCCGAGCCCTTCCAGATCTCCGGCGTCGCGATCGCCTGGTTGGCGGAATACAGCTTCACGGTGTCGAAGTTCTGGAAGCCCCAGTTCAGCAGCTTCTGGCTCTCCTGGGTGCGCACCCCGTCCGAGCTCGTGCCCAGCACGACCGAAATCAGGCGGCGCTGGCCGGTGGTGCCGTTCGGGCGGCGCGCCGAGGCGATCATGCTGTAGCCCGAGGAATCGGTGTGGCCGGTCTTCATGCCATCCACGGTCGGGTCCAGCCACAGCAGGCGGTTGCGGTTCTGCTGGGTGATCTTGTTATAGGTGAACTGCTTGACCGAGTCGATCTTGTAGAACTCGGGGAAGTCGCGGATCACGTTCGCGGCCAGGGTCGCCAGGTCTTGCGCGGTCGAATAGTTGTTCGGATCCGGCAGGCCGTGCGGGTTGGCGAAACGGGTGTTCTTCAGGCCCATGCGCTGGGCCTCGCGGTTCATCAGGGTGACGAAGGTGCCTTCGTCGCCCGCCACCGCTTCGGCCAGGGCCACCGCCGCGTCGTTGCCCGACTGGACCATCAGGCCGTGCAGCAGGTCGTTCACAGACACCGGCGTGGCCGGATCGATGAACATCTTCGAGCTCGAGTTGTCGACCTTCCAGGCGCGTACCGACACGTTCACCATCTGGTTCAGCGCCAGGCGCTTTTCCCGAATGGCGGCGAAGGTGACGTAGGCCGTCATGACCTTGGTCAGCGAGGCCGGCTCGATACGGGCGTTCGGATCCTGCGAGGCGATGACCTGGCCGCTCGTTGCGTCGAGCAGCAGCCACGATTTGGCGGCGATGGCCGGCGCAGGCACGGTTTGTGCGCTGGCCGAGACCATCACGAGGCTGGCGGCGAAGGCCGCTAACAGTTTTTTCATGGGAGCAATACCGTCAATCAGTGGGTAGTGGAGCGCAAAGCAATGCCATAAGGCATTGCCTCAAGAGAAGGGTCACATTATAGGGCAGTGTTACGCCGAAATGTCACGCCGCCACATTTGCGCAACGAGATTTTTAATGTGACCGAGCTTGCGGTGGAAGAAGTGATCCGCGCCCGGGATCACGATGACCGGAATGTCCAGCGGACGCGCCCAGTCATACACTTCCTGCAGGGTGATCGTATCGTCAAGTTCGCCGTGGATCAGGATCGAATCCTCGGGCACGGGCGGCATCGGCCACTTGCCGGCGGCGGTGCCGACCAGCACCAGGCGCTCGGCCGGACGGCCTTCGGCGATCAAGCGCTGCTGGAACTGGGCCTGCACGAAGGTGCCGAAGGAGAAACCCGACAGGGCCACCGGCAGGCCCGGGTATTGCGCGCGCATGTGCTCGTACATGATGGCCATGTCGTCCACTTCGCCACGGCCGTCGTCGTGCACGCCCTCGGATTCGCCCACGCCCCGGAAGTTGAAGCGCGCCGTGGCATAGCCCAGGTTGACGAAGGTGCGCGCCAGGGTCTGGGCCACCTTGTTCTCCATGGTGCCGCCGTACAGCGGGTGAGGGTGGGCGACCAGCGCGATGCCGCGCGGCTCGCCGTCCGGCAGGTCGAGCAGGCATTGCATCTTGCCCGCATGGCCGTCGAGAGTGAACTTGTGCTGGATATTCATGGGTCCTTCTGGGTAAATCGCTATCAGATCTTGAGGCGTTCGACCGGCTTGCCGCCGATGAGGTGCTGGTCGATGATGTCGTCGATGTCGGCGTTGTCCACGTAGGTGTACCAGGTGCCTTCCGGGTAGACCACGACCACCGGACCTTCTTCGCAGCGGTCCAGGCAGCCGGACTGGTTGATGCGCACCTTGCCCTGGCCGCTCAGGTTGAGTTCCTTGATGCGCTTCTTGGCGTGCTTCTGCGCCTTCTCGGCGCCGCACTTGCCGCAGCTCTGGCGTGCATCCTTGCCATCGCGTTCGTTCATGCAGAAGAACACGTGGTACTTGTAAAACGGTGCGTTGTCGGTGGTGTCGCTCATGTCGTTCTCGTCGAAAGGATGGCAGCGCCAAAGCCGCCATGATACCGGTTCTTACTGGCGATTGAGTTTATGCGAAGGCAGGAGCAGGAACCAGAGCGCGAAAAACGGCCACATCAGGGACAGGAACTGGGCGGCGCCGTTAAAGTTCAAGAACTTCCCTTGCACCCAACCCTGCAGGGTCGAGGAAAAATACGGGTTCACCGGGATGGTGTTCACCACGATCAGGCTGAGCACCAGGGTCACCACCGCCAGGCGGCGCTGGGCCACCTGGGGCGCGAACACCAGGCCAGACAGCATCAGGAGGCCGATCAGGAAGCCGCCCTCGGCGCCCGGAGTCACCCAGACGAAGGCGTTATCGGGGCGGAACAGCAGCGAGCTGGCCAGGGTCTTGACCATCAGGGCCGCGCCCACCAGGGCCATCATGAGACGGAAGCGCGGCGCGCCGCGGCGCACCAGGCACATCAGGGTCAGGGCGGCGCCGGTCATGCCGCAGGCGCTGATGATGGTCTCGGACAGCCAGTACTGCTCCACGCTCATGATGTCGTCGCCGGGGCGCAGCATGGCCACCAGGTCGATGTCGGCGTCGAACCAGCGCGACAGCCAATTGGAGACGATCGGCAGCACCTGGCCGTGGCCGAACAGGTAGCTCTGCGGGTAGATCTGGGCCAGCGGCCACAGGGCCACCAGCACCAGGCCCTGGCTGGCGTGCGGCGCGAACCAGCGCCGCCGCAGCTGGAACAGGCGGCTTCGGTCGAGCAGCCCGGGCGCCCACAGCGCGCCCAGCACCGCGCCGATCAGGCAGCCGCCGGAATTGGTGAGGAAGTCGAGGTTGGACGGCACCCGGCTCGGCAGGTAGTTCTGCACCGCCTCCATCGTGCCCGACACCAGGATGCCGCCGAGGGTCGCCAGCAGCACCGCCCAGACGCCGCGGATGCGCGGGTAGAGCGAGAGCACCAGCAGCACGCCGAACGGAATGTAGCCGACCACGTTGACGGTGACGTCGAAGCCGGTCCAGTAGCGCTGCTTGACCAGGTTGAGGAAGGCGAGCAGGGGCAGGCCGCTGTCGCGCCAGCCCGAGAACGGATACCAGCTGGCGTAGACGATCAGCAGCAGGTAGGCCAGCAGCGCGGCGCGCGAGATCGGCGAGCCGCGCGGCCGGCCGGGGACTTCCGGATCGGTCATCGGCGTACGTTCAGGGTCGCCAGCCAGGCCTGCAGGTCGGCGGCGACGGCGTCCAGGCTGGCGGCCAGCGCGCGCGCGCCTCCGGCGGCGTCCTGGCTCGCGGCGGCGGTGGTGCGGGTGAAGGTGCGCTGGTCGACCAGGCGGTGTTCCTCGAACACCGAGGCGCGCAGCACGACCTGACCTTCGCTCTGGGCCGCGCCGGTGAAGCTGTGCATCAGCTCATCGACTTCCATGCGCAGGATCGGCACCCCGGTCGAGGCGTCGGTGGCGGACAGCACCTTCATGCCCGACTGCGACAGGCGGGTCTTGATGCGCTGGGTGACCAGGTCGAGCGGGTTGCCGCTCCAGCGGCTGTGCGCGTAGCTGCGCGCCTGCATGGCGTCGGCGTAGCCGAGGCGGTAGTACATGCGCTCGTTGTCCAGCACCGGGGCGCCGGTGGCGTCCATGATGACCAGCGCCGGAATGCCGGGCACGGCGGTCTGGGCCTGGGCCTGGGCCTGCGGCAGGGCCGGGCCGAAGTCGAACACGGTGGTGGGCTGGCTGCTTCTGCTGCTGGCGCAGCCGGTCAGGATCAGGGCGCAGGCCAGCAGGGGCAGGAATCGGTATGCGGTGGCGGTCACGGTGGTCCTCATTTGGTCGGGGGCACGAAGCCCGGCTCGCCCGGTCCGGGCGCCTCGCCCGGCGCGCCGAACAGGATGCTCTGCGGGCGCTCGGACAGGGAATTGGCGGTGCGGCGCACGGCGCGCAGCGACAGGCGCGCTTCGTCGGTCATCTGGACCACGTGCGGCAGGGTTTCCAGCTCCAGCTCGCTGGTGGCGGCCTGCAGCGAGCCGATCGCGCCGTTCAGGCGCTCGACCGGGCCGTCCGGCGATTGAAGGCGGATCGCCAGCTGGTCGTAGTTCTTGATCATGCTGTCGGCGCTGCCCGCCACCTTGTCGAAGGAGGCCAGGCTGTTTTCCAGTTTGGTGGTCAGCTGGGGCAGGCGCGCGATGGTCGGCTCCAGCTTCTGCGGGATGGCGGCGTAGGCGTCGGCGGCCTTGCCGATGCTGTCGAAGGCCCCGATGATGGTCTGCTGGTTGTCCGGGCCGACCATCTTGGCCAGGCTGTCGGTGATCTTCTCGGTCTTTTCCAGGATCGCCATGCCGCGCTTTTCCAGCATGTCCAGCAGGCCCGGGCGCAGCGGGATGCGCGACGGCTGGTCGTCCTTGGTGGCCAGGCGCGGCGAGCCGGTGCGGTCGTCGTCGAGCTGGATGAAGGCGATCCCGGTCACGCCCTGGTAGCCGAGGGTGGCGAAGGTGGTGGTGGTGACGGGCGAGGCTTCGTCGACCGACATGCGGATCAGGATCTGGCCGGTGACGCGCGGGTCGAACACGATGTCGTCGACCCGACCCACTTCCAGGCCGCGGTAGCGCACCGTGGCCTGCGGGTTCAGGCCCGGGATCGACTGGGTGGTGACGATCTCGTAGCGCACGAAGTCGGTCTTGTCGCGGTTGAGCCAGAGGCCGATCAGCACCGTCGCCACCAGCAGGGCGATCGTGAACACACCGGTCATCAGGGCATATGACCTGTTTTCCATATCAAGTCTCCGAATCGTTCTGGGCCTGGCGCTCTTCGAGCACCTCGAGCGCCCGCCGGCCGCGCGGGCCCAGGAAAAAGTGTTTGATGAACGGATGGTCGACGCGCAGCACGTCGCACGAGGGACCGACCGCCAGCACGTGCTTCTCGGCCAGCACCGCGATGCGCGAGGACAGGGCGAACAGCGTGTCGAGGTCGTGGGTCACCATCACCACCGTGAGCTTGAGCTCGCGGTGCAGGGTCTGGATCAGCGCCACGAAGGCGTCCGACAGGTCGGGGTCGAGGCCCGCGGTCGGTTCGTCCAGGAACAATAGCTGAGGTTCGAGCGCCAGGGCGCGCGCCAGGGCGGCGCGCTTGATCATGCCGCCCGATAGGTCGGCCGGCATCTTGTTGGCGTGCTCGGGGCCGAGGCCCACCATGTCCATCTTGAGCAGCACGGCGTCGCGGATCACGTCCTCGGGCAGGGCGCGCAGCTCGCGCATCGGCAGGGCGATGTTGTCGAATACGGTCAGGGCCGAGTACAGTGCGCCCTGCTGGAACAGCATGCCCCAGTGGTTGCGCATGCGCTGCAACTGCTCCGGCTCGGCCGCGCTGATGTCTTCGCCGAACACGCGCACCGAGCCCTGGGACGGGCGTTCCAGCCCCAGCATCTGGCGCAGCAGCACGGTCTTGCCGGTGCCGGACCCGCCGACGATGGTGAGGATTTCGCCGGAATACACGTCCAGGTTCAGGTCCTGGTGCACCACGGTGCGCCCGAAGCGCGTCCACAGGTGGCGGATCTGGACCACCGGCGGTCCGACGTCCTCGTCGGGGCGCATGGTCAGGCGTGGCGGCGGGCGCTTGGAATCGGCCATCAGAACCCCACTCCGCTGAAGATGATCGCGTACACCGCGTCGGCCAGGATCACCACCGTGATCGCGGTGACCACCGAGGTAGTGGTGCCACGGCCCAGGCTTTCGGTGTTGGGCTTGATGCGCAGGCCGAAGTGGCAGGAGATCAGGGCGATCAGGATGCCGAAGGTCGCGCCCTTGAGCAGGCCGATGGTGTAGTTCACGTAGGGCACGGCGTCCGGCAGGCCCTGGATGAAGTAGCGGAACGACAGGTTCAGCTCGATCTTGGCCGAGACCATGCCGCCGATCAGGGCCATGGCGTCGGTCCACACCACGAGCAGGGGCATGGAGATCGCCAGCGCGACCACCTTGGGCATGATCAGGCGGTAGCCGTGGGAGATGCCCATCACCAGCATGGCGTCCAGTTCCTCCGTCACCCGCATCACCCCGAGCTGGGCGGTGATCGAGGAGCCGGAGCGGCCGGCCACGAGGATGGCGGCCAGCATGGGGCCGAGTTCGCGGATCACCGCCATGCCCAGGATGTTGACCAGGTAGATGTCGCCGCCGAACATGCGCAACTGCTGGGACGACAGGTAGGAGAGCACGACCCCGATCAGGAAGCCGACCATGGCCGTGATGCCCAGGGCCTGGAAGCCCGAATGGTAGATGTTGGCCGAGATCTCGCGCCAGGGGCCGGTGCGCGGATGGCGGATGAAGCGGCCCAGGTCCTGGACCACGACGCCGATCAGGCCGATGAAGCTCTTGAGGTGCTCGAAGAAGTTGAGGAGGCCGGCGCCCAGGGTAATGACCCAGTGCAGGGGGCTGATCCGGTGGCGCGGCAGCTTGAGCGCGCTGGCTTCCTCGATGCGCCTGAACAGGTCTTCCTGGCGCGGGTCGAGCTTGAGGTGCTTGGGGCGCTTCTTGTGCCAGGCGTTCCAGAACATCTGGGCGCCGATGTGGTCGAGGCTTTCGATGCCCGACAGGTCCCACTCGCAGGCGCCCTTGTCCTTCAGGGTGGCGAGCTGGCGCGTGATGCCTTTCAGGATGCCGCGCCGAGACAGGGCGTGCACCTGCCAGACCCCCGATGCCACGACAGATTGTTGCGCGGGGCTGCACGCTTCCGAGGCGGAATGCTGGATGGTTAATGTTGGCGCATTTTCAATCTGCATTGTCGCAGTGTAAAAGAGAATCGTTATCGCCGCCAGCCACGATCCTCTACCGTGTCAGGCGGCGAGGTGGCGCACCTGGCGCGCCGGCGCGGCCGCCGCCGGCTTGTCGAGCGGCCTGTCCGCGGGCTTGTCGACCTTGCCCGCGTAGTCGGACGCCAGCAGGGATGCGACTGCTTCTCGCGTCATGCCGCGCAGCTCCAGCCATTCGGCGACCAGTTTCGCCAGGCGGTCGAGGGCGATGCGGTGGGTGGCATCTGTCTTTGTATAGAGCCAGTCCGAGAGCGCCATGAAGTTGTCGAAAGGCGCGTCGCCCAGCAGTGCGCGGGTGCTGTTGGCGAAGCGGCCCGAGTTGGCCACCAGGTCCCAGTAGCGCGCGAAGCGCACCAGGCGCTGCATGGTGGCGAAGTCGATCCTGTTCGTGGCCAGCACCGTGTAGGGCGGGTAAGGGTCGTAGACCATGCCGAAGGGCTCGGTATGGCGGATGATCGGGGTGCCGCGCAGGCGCTTGAGGATGCCGAACTGGATCTCCTGCGCACCCAGGCTCACCAAGTGGTCGAAGCCGCGCGCGAAGCTGGCCACGTCTTCGCCCGGCAGGCCGGCGATCAGGTCGACGTGCAGGTGGGCGGTGGAGTGCTCGCACAGCCAGCGGATGTTGTCGGCGGCCTTCTCGTTGTTCTGGCGCCGGCTCACCAGGGCCTGGACCTCGGGATTGAAGCTCTGGATGCCGATCTCGAACTGCAGGGCGCCGGGCGGGAACTTGGCGATGGTGTCCTTGAGCGCTTCCGGCAGGTGGTCGGGGACCAGCTCGAAGTGGGCGTAGACCGGATCTTCCGGGTGGGCCTCGATCTTATCGAGGAAGAACTGCATGATCTGCAGGCTGGTCTTGACGTTCAGGTTGAAGGTGCGGTCGACGAACTTGAACAGGCGCGCGCCACGGGCGTACAGATTCTCCAGCTCGGCCAGGAAGCCCTCCAGCGGGAAGGGCCAGGCGGTCTTGTCCAGCGACGAGAGGCAAAACTCGCACTTGAAGGGGCAGCCGCGCGAGGCTTCCACGTACAGGGTGCGGTGGGCGATGTCCTCGTCGCTATATAGAGAGTAGGGCAGGGCGATGTCGGCCATCGGCGGCTGGACCCCAGCGTGCACCTTCATCAGCGGCTTGGGACCATGCAGGATCTCGCCGCACAGCTTGGGGAAGCTCACGTCGCCCCAGCCGGTGATTACGTAGTCGGCCAGCTTCACGATCTGCTGCTCGGCGGTCTCGTAGGACACCTCGGGGCCGCCCAGCACGATGGTGATCTCGGGCGCGACCCGCTTGAGCATGGACACCAGCCTGGTGGTCTCTTCCACGTTCCATATATAGACGCCGAAACCGACGATGCGCGGCTGGTGCGCGAGGATGCGCTCGACCAGGTCGGTGGTCTTGGCGCCGATGACGAACTCCTGGATGCGCGTCTCTGCCTGCAGCTCGCCCATGTTGGCCAGCAGGTAGCGCAGGCCCAGCGAGGCATGGGTATAGCGGGCGTTGAGGGTGGAGAGAAGGATCGTCATGGCAGGCGGCGGGTGGGGCAAACCCCGCATTGTACGCGCCGGGGAGCGCAGGACACATGCCTGGTCCGGCTGGAAGCGGACTTCGAGATGCCCGCGCCATACCCGTCGTGGCCCGACGTTAAAAAATCACGTTTCTCGCTTGGCGAGGGCTTGACGGGGTTTTTAGGAGGCGGCATAATCTCGTTCCTCTGCTGCTGACGAACACAACGCTTCGTCGACAACGCAGCAAGACAGAATCCGAAGTTCTTTAACAATCAACAGTCGATAAGTGTGGGCGTTTGATGAAGGTGCCAGTGACTTCGGTCATTGATTACTTAAATTATCAAATGTTCACAAAAAATACGAACCTTCTCGAAAGAGAAGAATCGTCAGTATTTTGAGTGAGCGACCCGCTAGCAATAGCGGTGGCAGAAATGCCAACAAACAGAGATTGAACTGAAGAGTTTGATCCTGGCTCAGATTGAACGCTGGCGGCATGCTTTACACATGCAAGTCGAACGGCAGCGCGGGGCAACCTGGCGGCGAGTGGCGAACGGGTG
>NZ_MVAD01000006.1 GCF_002007115.1 Massilia sp. KIM
CACCCGTTCGCCACTCGCCGCCAGGTTGCCCCGCGCTGCCGTTCGACTTGCATGTGTAAAGCATGCCGCCAGCGTTCAATCTGAGCCAGGATCAAACTCTTCAGTTCAATCTCTGTTTGTTGGCATTTCTGCCATCCGCATTGCTGCGGAGTCGCTCACTCAAAATACTGACGATTCTTCTCTTTCGAGAAGGTTCGTATTTTTTGTGAACATTTGATAATTTAAGTAATCAATGACCGAAGTCATTGGCACCTTCATCAAACGCCCACACTTATCGACTGTTGATTGTTAAAGAGCTTCGTGTTCTGTCTTGCCGCGTTGTTGACGAAGCGTTGTGTTCGTCAGCAGCAGAGGAACGAGATTATGCAGTGTTTCGCGATCTTCGTCAATCCTGTTTTTGCTTCGTCGCAGATTTTTCTGCCGGGCTCGTCTCCGTAAGCACTTGATTACGTTAACGTTTTTTGACCCTTGCCGAAGCGGACGCGCACTATAGCAAACTCTGACACCCACTTGCAAGCACCTCCGGTCAGGCGAACTGTGGCCGATCTGGCACTGCATTTGCATACTCTTCGCTGAGGCCATCTGTCGACAGTACGGCGTAAGGATCGAAGCATAGTCTATGTTCCGTACCGAAACAGGTGCTACATTATGGAACAGCAGTTCCAGCACAAGAGCCCCAGCAAACAGGGCCACGAGGAGACATGGAATGATGCATCGAGACACCGGGCCGGGGTCATCGGCTTCGCACGCGTCCACGCTGGCTGCGGCCACGGAGAGCGACGCCACCGCGATCATCGCGACTTCCCACCAGCGCTCCGTGGGCTATGGCCTGTGTCCAGGCGCCCGCCCCGACTTCGATCCACTCGCCCGCAACGACCTGTCGCATCTGCTGGAACAGAACGGCCTCCTCCACACCCATGCGGTGCCGGCCATGGAGACGCTCTACCAGCAGATCATCAACACCCATAACATGGTATTGCTGACCGACGCCCAGGGCGTCATCCTGCATACCCTCGGCGATGCCGACTTCATCGAAAAGGCCAACCGTGTCGCCCTCTCTCCAGGCGTAGGCTGGTCGGAACAGCGCATGGGCACCAATGCGATCGGCACCGCCATCGCCGAGCGCGCGCCGTCGCTGGTGCATGCAGACCAGCATTTCCTGGCCGCGAACCACTTCCTCACCTGTTCGGCCGCGCCCATCACCGACCATCAGGGCACGGTGATCGGCGTGCTCGACGTCAGCTCCGACCGGCGCAGCTACCACAAGCACACCATGGCCCTGGTGCGCATGTCCGCCCTGATGATCGAGAACCAGCTGTTCGCCGCCAACTTCGAGCACGCCATCATCCTGCGCTTTCACACGCGGCCCGAATTCATCGGGACCCTGATGGAAGGCATGGCCGCGTTCAGCCCCGGCGGACGCTTCCTCGCCGCGAACCGCAACGGCTTGTTCCAGCTCGGCCTGTCCTATCCCGCGCTGCAGACCCATACCTTCAGTTCCCTGTTCGGCCTGCCCGTGTCGGCGCTCTTCGATCACTACCGCACCGCGGCGCCCGGTCTACTCGACCTGTGCATGCACAACGGCGTGCGCGTGCGGGCGCGCGCCGAGCTAAGGCTGGGCAGCGGCGTCCATGCCCTCACCGCGCCCGACAGCCAGCAGGCCACGCAGCTTCAGCCGGCCGCACCGGCCAAGTCGCGACGCCTGTCCGGACTGCGCTACCTGAACACCGGCGATCCGCAGCTCGAAAAGGTGATCGACAAGGTCAACAAGGTGCTCGGCCGCGACATCCCCATCCTGATCATGGGCGAGACCGGCACCGGCAAGGAGCTGCTGGCCCAGGCGATCCACAACGATTCCCCCCGCTCGATGGGGCCCTTCGTCGCCGTGAACTGCGCGTCGATACCCGAAACCCTGATCGAATCCGAACTGTTCGGCTACGAAGACGGCGCCTTCACCGGCGCGCGCAAGAAGGG
Organism: Massilia sp. KIM; assembly: GCF_002007115.1. Classification (NCBI taxonomy): domain Bacteria; kingdom Pseudomonadati; phylum Pseudomonadota; class Betaproteobacteria; order Burkholderiales; family Oxalobacteraceae; genus Massilia; species Massilia sp. KIM. Next base: position 1,975 of record NZ_MVAD01000006.1, read on the forward strand.
CTCGGTCGGCAAGATCCTGCAGGCCAACGGCGGCACCCTCTTCCTTGACGAGATCGGCGACATGCCGGTCAGCCTGCAAGCGCACCTGCTGCGCGTGCTGCAGGAGCGGATGGTCACGCCGCTGGGAAGCGGCAAGTCGATACCCGTCAACGTGGAGCTGATCTGCGCCACCAACCACAACCTGCGCGAGCGCATCGCCAAGGGTCTGTTCCGCGAGGACCTCTATTACCGTCTCAATGGCCTGGTGGTGAAACTGCCGCCGCTGCGCGAACGCACCGACCTCGAGACCGTGATCCGCAAGATCCTGGCGACCGAATCGGACGGCGGACAGTACACGATGTCGGAGGAGGTGCTGCGGCTGTTCCGCCGCCACAAATGGCCTGGCAACTTCCGCCAGCTGACCAATCTCCTGCGCACCGCCATCATCATGGCGGGCGACGAGCACGAGATCGGCTTGCAGCACATGCCCGACGACTTCCTGGACGATATCGAGAACATGGCCGAGGCTCCGGCTTGCGCTCCGGTGCCCGGCGCCCAGCAGCTGGTGGACAGCGGCGCCAACCTCGAGGAGATGGAACTTACCGTCATCCTCAAATCGCTCGAAGCGCACGGCGGCAACGTCTCGGCCACGGCGCGCGCGCTTGGCGTGTCGCGCAATACCATCTACCGCAAGCTGCCGCATTTGAAATGAGCTCATGACAGCAGGCGCGGAAAGCCGGGCGAACGCCACAGGTGACCGCGCTTGTCGATGGTGAGCAGGTCTACGCCCGGCAGGCGCGCCGCCAGCGTGTGCGCCCGGCGCGCGCCCAGCACCATGAAGGCGGTCGAGAGACCGTCCGCCTCCAGCGCCGTGGGCGCCAGAACGGTGACGCTGGCGAGGCCGGGCGGCGAGCGCCCGGTGGCCGGATCGACGATATGGTGGTGCCGGTAGTCCGGCGTGAACGCCGACGCGTAATCGCCCGAGGTGGCGACGCAACGGCCGTCGAGCGCGAAGGCCGCGGCCAGCCTGCCGGGGTCGCGCGGATCGGGCACCCCGAGCGTCCATGCGCGGCCGTCCGCCTCGCCCTGGGGGGCGAACTCGCCGGCATCGAGCAGCGCGTGGGCCACGCCATGACGGCGCAGCGCCTGCAGCGCCAGGTCCGCGGCATACCCTTGGGCCAGTCCGTTGAGCGTGATGCGCATGCCGGGGCGGCGCAGCAGCACCTGCTGCGCATTGGCCTCCACGTCCTGCCAGCCGACCAGCGACCTGGCGCGCTCCACCTCGCGCGCCGAAGGCGGCCTGCCCTCGCCGGCCGCCAGCCTGCCGGCCTGCCAGAGCGGTTGGACCGTGACGTCGAAGCCGCCCCGCGTCAGGCGCGACAGGTCGCGTGCATGGCGCAGCACGGCCAGCAGCAGCGGATCGGGCCGCGCCAGCACGCCGTCGCGATTCAGCCGGAACACCTCGCTGCCGGGATCGTAAATACTCATCAGGCGGTGCACCTGTGCGACGATGGCCAGCGCGGCGTCGATCGCCCGCCTGGCCGCGGTCTCGTCGGCATGCCGCACGATCACGCCCACCGTCGTGCCGAAGGCCAGCCCTGCCCCCGTGAACGACGGCAGTTCGGCCGCCGCTGCCCGCACGGCGCCAGGCAGTACGCCGATACCGAGCGCCGCGGCGATGAAACTCCGTCTGCGCATGTCTCCTCCCTATCTTCCTGTCACCGGCACAATCGGCACCGTACGCCCCCGCTTTACTTCGAGGATGCGCGGCGCGCACAGGGTGTCGCTCTCATAGATCACCACGCAGTCCATGCACTGGAAGCACTCGTCGTAGTCGATGCGGCCCGCCGGCGTGATCGCCCCGTAGCTGCAGCGATGGCGGCAGGTCTGGCAGGGCGCGCCGCATTCGCGCCGCCGCCGAATCCAGTCAAGCAGCCGCACCCGGCCGAGCAGCGCCAGCGCGCCGCCGAAAGGACACAGATAGCGACAGAAGAATTTATAGGAGAACATCCCGAGCACCAGCAGCCCGACGGCCCAAGCCACGTAGGGCCAGGCGCGCACGAAGCCGAGCGTGATGGCCGTCTTGAAGGGTTCGATCTCGACCAGCCGGTCGGAGAGCCACGGCGCGCCCAGCGCGGCGACCAGGATGGCCGCCAGGATCAGGTACTTGAGCCGCCGCAGCTTCCGATCAAGGTCGCGGCGCAGGGTGAGTTGCGGCAACCGCAGCGCCCGCCCCCATTGTCCGACCAGTTCCTGCAGCGCGCCGAACGGGCATAGCCAGCCGCAGAAGGTGCCCCGCCCCCACAGGAACAGCGACAGCAAGACGAATCCCCAGAGCGCCAGCGACATCGGATCGAACAGCAGGAAACCCAGCCCCCTGCCCTCGCGCAGCGCATGCAACACGCCGGTGAGGTTGACGATGGAAAGCTGGGCCTGGGCGTGGTAGCCGATGAAGAACACGGTGAACAGCAGCCAGGCGCGCCGCATCCAGCCGAAGCGGCGGCGCCTGGCCGCGAGCCGGTTCGGCATCGCCAGCCCGGCGGTGAGCAGCGCCAGGGCCGCTCCCAGCACCAGCAGGTCGGGCAGGCGACTGCGCCAGCTCGCATGCCAGGCGGGCGCGGGTCGTTCCGGCGCGGCGTACAGCCGTTCCGGCAGCAGGTACGCCAGCTTCAGGTCCTGGGTGATCCGCTCCGGATAGACGATGCCTTTGCTGCGCGTGACCGGCAAGGAGATATCCAGCGGGCGCGCCGGATCCAGGCCCGACTGCCCGATCACGCGCAGGGCTACGATCTCGGTCACCGGCAGCTCGCCTTTCAGCCTCAGCTCCAGGTCCATGTCGCGCAGCTCGATCGGCAAGCCGTCCTGCCGCAGCGCGATCCGGTCCGGCACGCTGCCGCGCACGAAGTCCTCGTGCAGGATGCCGTGGCGGCCGGCGCTCATCACCAGCAATGCGTGGTCGCCGCCGTCGAGCCGGTTCGTCAACCGCTTCCAGCTGGCCTCATCCAGCAGGTTGCGCCCGATCGCCGGAACGGACGCCCAGGCCAGGTAGAGGTCGATGAACACGTCGTCGGGCGCCGCGCTCGCCGCCGCATCCAGGCCCGCCCCTGCGCCGCCGGCGAACAGCTGCTCGACTTCGCGATTGCTGACTCTCAGACGCCGGATCATCCCGGCATCCAGCATGGCCGCGAGGCCCATCGGCTCGAACACATCCGCATGGATGCGCGCGATCTTGCCAGGGTCGCGGCCCTGCGCGAATCCGAGCTTTGCGCGCGCCACCTGCAGCGCGGCCGACAGCACGCTCTGGTTGACAATCCTCACCGACGCGGTCGCCTTGGCGACGCCGTCGAGACGGACGCGATTCGGCCCGCTCGCGCCGCCCACGTCGATGTTCTGGCCCAGCGACGCCCCCCGGTACTGGGCCACGAACTGGTGCAACGGCCCTTCCCCCAGCCCTTCCATGAACACCGGTTCGTGCTGCGACAACACCGCCACTTCGATAAAGACGCCCTTCGGGTCGATCGCCACCAGCAGGTTGGGCGGCACGCCAGTGAACCCGGGCACCGGCGCCAGGTCGGCGGATTCGAACACATAACCCACCAGTTCGGTGGCCGTGCCGTTCTGCTTGAACAGCGGCCAGGCCGGGACCTCCCTCAGCTTCTCACCCACGACGACCGGCGCCGGAAAGCGCCGGGCCACCTCGTCCCGGGTCAGCACGCCCGCGTGCGCGAGCTGCACCGCGAACAGCAGCATCAGGACGAGAAGGCGAAGCTTGCGCATGCGAAGGCCGGATCAGAAGAAGATGATGCCGCCCAGGGACACGCCGTTCATGCGCGCCTTCTGCCCGGTGAAGGCCTTGGAGCGGGTCTGCCCGGCCTCTGCGACGAGGGTGATCACGCTGTTGAGCGCATAGTAGGCGCCCACCGTCAGGTTCTCGTTGGAACGCAGTCCCGCGGTGCCGGGCGTCGCATCCTTGTTTCGGCTCTGCCCATAGCTGATGCCGAGCTTGAGCGCGTCGCTGGTCTTGTAGGTCCCCTGCACCAGGTAGTGGGTGGTGCGCACGTCGCCCTGGTCGGCGTCGGACAGCACGCCGAGCGCCTTGCCGCTCTGGACGTTGACGAGCAGGCCTGCCTCTTCGGCGGCGTAAGATGCGCCGACCTCGAAGCCGTGCATGTTCAGGTCGTCGGTGGTCGCGGCCACGCCGTTGAAGCGCTGCGCCTTGGCGCTGATCCACCCCTTGAAGCCGCCCTGGACCAGGGACAGGCGCGCCTGGAACTGCGGCGTCGAATCCGACGAGTAGGCGGCGCCCGCCACCACCGGCGTGTCGGCCACCGGGCTCATGATCGCCAGATCCGCCGACAGGCCGCCCGGCGTGGACGGCGTGGTATAGGCGATCTGGCCATAGGTGCCGAGGTAGGCGTAACCGGCGCCGATGTGGCCGAGCGTGACGCGGCCGCGCTGGGTCGCCTGCACCGGGGCGCCCGCGCCGACCAGAGTCATGTCGCCCAGGATGGCATTGTGGCCGAAGATGCCGTAGTCGCGACCCAGCTTGAAGCTGCCCAGGTCCGAGCGACCGAAGGTGAAGAAGGCCTGGCGCACGTCGACGTTGCTGTTCTGCGAGATCGCGCTGTCGGTGGCGGTGGCAGCGTAGATGCCCACCAGGGCCTTGACGTCGAAGCCGCCCTGCCTGGACGAGGCCGAGCCGATCAGGGCATTGGGCAGCAGGCCGTTGCCGATGGTGGTGCGGGTGTCTTCGCTGCCGCAGCCAAGTGCCTGGCCGCCCAGCGCCAGCCCGCCGACCTGGCCGCCGTTGCAGTCGACCACGGTGGCGTAGGCGTTGACGATACCGCCGAGCGAGACGGTCCAGTCGCCAGTCTTTATGTCGACAGCCAGCGCGGGCTGGATGCAGGCCGAGAGCACGGCCAGGATGCAGATCTTCTTCATGTTGTGTCTCCTCGAATTGTTCTTGTGTATGAGCGCATCGGGTGATGCACAACATGGTGATGGCAAGTAGCGTGCCTGCCGCTTTCGCCCGTCAAATGGGGCCTGGCGGGCGGTCGATGTGCCGATACGGATCAAGTCCGCCTTCCCGCTGCGCTGTTTTTGATCGGTGGGTAAGGCAAGCGCGGGCCCGTAAACGAAAAAAGCTGACGGCCGAAGCCGTCAGCAAACATGGCGCTGCGTACGTCCTTACCCGTGACGCACGCTGCCTACCCAACAGCCGTTAACCTTTGCCGGCCAGCTTGAACACCCACACCGAACCGCCCTGCTCCAAGAAGTTGACCTTCTTGGCCACCTCCCCGCCCCAGAGCGGCACCGCGCCGCCCCAGCCCGAGACCACCGCGACGTATTGCGTGTCGCCGTCCTGCCAGGTCACCGGGGGTGCGACCACGCCCGATCCGGTCTGGAACTTCCACAGCTCCTTGCCCGTCTTCGCGTCGAGCGCCTTGAGGAAGCCTTCCGGCGTGCCATAGAAGACCAGGCCGCCGGCGGTGGCCATCGCCCCACCCCACAGCGGCGCCGGATTCTTCACCTCCCACACGATCTTGCCGCTCTTCGGATCCACCGCGCGCAAGGCGCCGATATAGTCGTCGAACAGCGGCTTGATGGTGAAGCCCGCGCCAAGGAAGGCGCCGCCCTTCTTGTAGGTGATCGGCTCGTTCCAGATGTCCATGCCCCACTCGTTGGCCGGCACGTAGAAGTAGCCCGTCTGCTGGCTGTAGGCCATCGGCATCTGGTTCTTCGCGCCGAGGAAGGCCGGCGCCGCGAACACGGTCGTGCCCTTCTTGCCGTCGCCCTTGGTCGGATCGCTCGGCCGGTTGGCCGGCACGAAGTTCGGGCGTCCGGTCTTGAGATCGATGCTCGTGGCCCAGGTGATCTTGCGCACGAAGGGGAAGGCGTTCTCCAGCTTGCCCGTGCCGGCGTCGATCACGTAGAAGAAGCCGTTACGGTCGGCCTTGCCGCCATAGCGCTTGCCGTTCATGTCGAAGGTCACGAACTCGTTGGCGCCGTCGAAATCCCAGGAATCGTTGGGCGTGTTCTGGTAGGCCCACTTGATCTGGCCGGTCTTGACATCCAGCGCCACCGTCGACGACGAGTACAGGTTGTCGCCGGGGCGCAAGTGGCTGTTCCACGGCGCCGGGTTGCCGGTGCCGAAGTAGGCCAGGCGCGTGCTGGCGTCGTAGGTTCCGCCCATCCAGGTCGAGGCGCCGCCGGTCTTCCACAGGTCGCCCGGCCAGCTCTTGTTGACGGTGCCGGAGACGCCGTTCTCGATCTGCTTGCCCTCCTTGTCGTAGCGGTAACCCATGTGGCCTTCCACCGTCGGACGGATCCACAGCAGTTCGCCGGTCCTGGGGTCGCGCGCCTCGACGCGGCCGACCACGCCGAACTCGCCGCCCGACACGCCGGTGAGCAGCACGCCTTCGGCGATCAGGGGCGCGGCCGTCATCGAGTAGCCGGCGGCGTAGTCGTCGACCTTTTCCTTCCACACCACCTTGCCGGTGTCCTGGTCCAGCGCCACCAGCTGGGCGTCCAGGGTGCCGAAGATCACCAGGTTGCCGTACAGGGCGGCGCCGCGGTTGACCACGTCGCAGCAGGGCATGATCCCGTCCGGCAGGCGGTGCTCGTATTTCCAGAGCTTGTTGCCGGTCTTGAGATCGATCGCGAATATCCTCGAGTAGGACGCGGTCACGAACATCTTCCCGTTATGGATCAGCGGCTGGGACTCCTGGCCGCGCTGCTTCTCGCCGCCGAACGAGAAGGACCAGGCCGGCACCAGGTTCTTGACTGTGCCGGTATTGATCTGCGTGAGCGTCGAATAGCGTTGGCCGTTGGCCCCCATGCCGAAGGTGAGCACGCTCTTCTGGTCCTTCGCATCGTTGTCGATCATCGCATTGGTGACTTCGGCGGCATGCGCCGCCGCCGTCATGGCCCCGAACGCGGCCAGTACCGCCATCATGGTGTTCTTCACAATCGTCTCCTTGTTGTTATCGTTGCATTCAGGCGCCCTGCCGCAATGCTTGCGTGCGCAGCAGCGCGCATTCCTCGTCGGTGAACAGGCGCGAGCGCGTCAGGAAACGCCGTCCGGTTCCGTTATCGAGCGAGAACTGCCCCCCATTGCCCTCCACGACGTCGATCACCAGCTGCGTGTGCTCCCAGTAGGCGAACTGCTCCATTCCCATGTAGAACGGGGCGCCGGCCAGGTTGCCGAGGTAGACGTCGGTGTCGCTCAGTCCGAACTCTCCAGCGGCGTAGCACATCGGCGCACTGCCGTCGCAGCAGCCGCCGGACTGGAAAAACATCACGGGACCGTGACGCCGGCGCAGTTCGTCGATGAAGGCCAAGGCCGCCGGGGTGGCGCACACACGGTCGATCGAAGCGGTCATGTTCACTCCTTGTCTGGCGCAGGCCGGCCTGCGCCCCGGGGTTAGAAGAAGCCCAGCGCGTTCGGGCTGTAGCTGACCAGGAGGTTCTTGGTCTGCTGGTAGTGATCGAGCATCATCTTGTGGTTCTCGCGGCCGATGCCCGACTGCTTGTAGCCGCCGAAGGCGGCGTGCGCCGGGTACAGGTGGTAGCAGTTGGTCCACACGCGGCCAGCCTGGATCGCGCGGCCGACGCGGAAGGCGCGCGAGGCGTCGCGGGTCCACAGGCCGGCGCCCAGCCCGTACAGGGTGTCGTTGGCGATGCGCAGCGCATCCGCCTCGTCCTTGAAGGTGGTCACCGACACCACCGGCCCGAAAATCTCTTCCTGGAAGATGCGCATCGCGTTGTGGCCCTTGAACACGGTCGGACGCACGTAGTAGCCGCCGCCCAGCTCCCCGTCCTGCACATGGCGTTCACCGCCGGCCAGCACCTCTGCGCCTTCCTGGCGGCCGATGTCGAGGTAGGACAGGATCTTTTCGAGCTGCTCCTGGGAGGCCTGGGCGCCGATCATGGTCGCGGCGTCGAGGGGGTTGCCCTGCTTGATCTTGCCGACCCGCTCCAGCGCGCGTTCGATGAAGGCCTCGTAGATCGATTCCTGGATCAGCACGCGCGAGGGGCAGGTGCAGACTTCGCCCTGGTTCAGCGCGAACATGGCGAAGCCTTCCAGGCACTTGTCGAAGAAGGCGTCGTCGGCGTCCATCACGTCCTCGAAGAAGATGTTGGGCGACTTGCCGCCCAGCTCGAGGGTTACCGGAATCAGGTTCTGGGCCGCGTATTGCATGATCAGGCGGCCGGTGCCGGTTTCGCCGGTGAAGGCGATCTTGGCGATGCGCTTGCTGGAGGCGAGCGGCTTGCCGGCCTCCAGGCCGAAGCCGTTGACCACGTTGACCACGCCGGGCGGCAGGAGGTCGGCGATCAGCTCGACCAGCACCATGATCGAGGCCGGGGTCTGCTCGGCGGGCTTGAGCACCACGCAGTTGCCGGCGGCCAGGGCCGGGGCCAGCTTCCATACCGCCATCAGGATCGGAAAGTTCCAGGGGATGATCTGGCCCACCACGCCCAGCGGCTCGTGGAAGTGGTAGGCGTAGGTCTCGTGGTCGATCTGGGCGATCGAGCCTTCTTGGGCGCGGATGGCGCCGGCAAAGTAGCGGAAGTGGTCGATCGCCAGCGGGATGTCGGCCGCCATGGTCTCGCGGATCGGCTTGCCGTTGTCAATGGTCTCGGCCGTGGCCAGCATCTGCAGGTTCTCTTCCATGCGGTCGGCGATCTTGTTCAGGATGCGCGCGCGCTCGGCCGGCGAGGTCTTGCCCCAGGCGTCCTTGGCGGCGTGGGCCGCGTCCAGCGCGATCTCGACGTCTTCCGCGGTGGAGCGCGCCACTTCGCAGAAGGGCTGGCCGGTGATCGGGGTGAGGTTCGGGAAGTACTCGCCCTTGCTCGGCGCGACGAAGCGCCCGCCGATGAAGTTGTCGTAGCGTTGCTTGAAGGGATTGGCGACGCCGAGTTTGCTGATGTCCGCGAGATTCATGTCGTCCTCTATGTCTGTCTGTGTTGATCGGGTTGTGTTGACCACGTTCTTCTTTTCGCAAGGGCCGTGCCAGCTGCCGGCATCACGGCGCGCCGCAGGGAAAGGCGGCGGCGCGGCGCATCGGGGGCTATGCTGGCGGCGGCTGTTTCTGGTACACCTGTCCCAGATTGGAACAGCTCAGCGGATCAGCACACCCCAGGGCAGCTCGCCGACGCCGATGTCGGCCACGCGACGCGCACTGGCGGTGTCGATCACCGAGACGCTGTCCGAACGCCCGTTGGCGACGTACAGGCGGGAGCCGTCGGGCGTGAGCGCCATGTTCCAGGGCCGCTTGCCGACCGGGATGGTGGCGGTCACCGTATTGGTGGCGGCGTCGACCACCATGACCGTCCCGTCCGCGCCGTTGGAGACGTAGACCTGGCGTCCGCTCGGGTGCACGGCGATCCCGGCCGTGTTCTTCCCGGCCGGGATTGCCGCCAAAGTCTTGCGCGCCTCCATGTCGATCACGTGGACCGCATTGGCCAGCTCGCAGGCCACGTAGGCACGGCTGCCGTCGGGGCTGAAGCCGATGCCGCGCGGGCGCAGCCCGACCGCGATCGAGCCCACCTGGCGGCGAGCGGCGACGTCGATCACGTCGACCTGTTCCGCATCCTCGGCGCTCACCAGCAGCCAGCGCCCGTCGGGGCTGAATACCGCATGCTCGGGGTTGCGTCCGGCGACCGGGATCTCGGCCAGCACCCGGCGGCTGGCGGCCTCGATCAGGGTCACGCTGTTGCCCTCTTCCACCGCCACCGCGAGGAGCTGTCCGTCGGCTGAGGCGCTGACGCCCTCCGGCGACTTGCCCAGCGCGACGGTGCCGAGGACGGTGCCGGCGTCGGCGTCCAGCGCCAGCAGCACGCTGCTGCCGGCGTCGGTGACGTAGAGCGTGCGCCCGGCCGGGTCGGCGGCGATGCCGCGCGGACGCTTGCCGGCCGCGATGTCGCGAACCACAACGCCGCTCGCGGTGTCGATCACGCTGAGCGTGGCCGATTTCTCGTTCGGGACGTAGGCCAGCGGGGAGGCCAGGGCGCCGGCGGAGAGCAGGCTGGCGATAAGCAGGCAGGTGCGTGCGGGGGACATGTTCGACCTTTCACAGGGAGCACCCGAGGGTGCGATACGTAAGGAAATGCAAGCCGCGTGCCACACGCGTGCGCACGCGTTGTCGACATGGCAGGTATATTGCTTGGTTGAGTGGTAGCGCCCGGTCCCAGGGTGCGCTATCGAACGATTGGAGACTTCATGAAGCATGCAGATTTTCGCGGCAGGCTGCGCCCGACGGCGCTGGCGGCCGCCCTGTGTTCCGCCGGCCTGTGCTGGCCACTGGCGGCCAGCGCCGACGAGCCCGCGGGACCGATGAGCGTGGTGGTGGTCAGCGGCACCCGCGCCGAGCAAGCCAGTTTCGACCTGCCGGCCGCGATCGACGTGGTCGACGCCAGCCAGATCCGCGACACCCAGCCGCGCGTGAACGCGTCCGAGGCGCTGGTGGCCGTCCCCGGCCTGGTGGCGCGCGACCGCCAGAACTACGCGCAAGACCTGCAGATCTCGTCGCGCGGCTTCGGCGCCCGCTCCGCCTTCGGCGTGCGCGGCGTGCGCCTGGTGGCGGACGGCATCCCGGCCACCATGCCCGACGGCCAGGGCCAGGCCGCGACCTTCAACCTCGACATGGCCGAGCGCATCGAAGTGCTGCGCGGTCCCTTCTCCACCCTGTACGGCAACCATTCGGGCGGCGTGGTGCAGCTCTTCACCCGCGATCCCAAGGGCCCGCCGGCCGTGGAGGCCAGTTTCGCCGCCGGAAGCGACGGCCTGCGCAAGACCGACGTCAACGCGGCCGGCCGCAGCGGCGGCGTCGGCTACCTGCTCGACGCCTCGCGCTTCGAGACCGACGGCTACCGCGACCACAGCGCCGCCACGCGCGAGCAGGCCTATGCCAAGCTGGTGGTGGAACCGTCCGGCACCAGCCGGCTGGTGATCACCGCCAGCGGCCTGCGCCAGGACGACACCCAGGACCCGCTGGGCGTCACCTGGGCCACCTGGCAGGCCGACCCGCGCGCCGGCGAAATCGACAGCACCGACACCCAGACCCCGCGCCGCACCTTCGCCGAGCGCTACGACACCCGCAAGAGCATCGACCACCAGCAGGCCGGCCTCACCTGGGAAAGCCGCTTCGGGCCCGACCGCCTGCAGCTCACCGCCTGGGGCGGCAACCGTCGCGTGATCCAGTACCAGTCCTTCTCGCGCGCCTTCCAGGCGCCGGCCAGCCATTCCGGCGGCGTGATCGACTTCGACCGCGATTTCTACGGCGTGGACGGCAACTGGCGCATGGTGCGCGAGATTGGCGGGGGCGTCCTGCGCGCCACGCTGGGCCTCGAGTTCGCCCGTTCGCGCGATGCGCGCCAGGGCTTCGAGAACTTCGTCGGCAACAGCTTCGGCGTCAAGGGGCGCCTGCGCCGCGACGAGAAGAACGAGGTGGAAAGCCTCGACCCCTACGCCCAGCTCGAATGGGAGCGCGGCCCCTGGGTGCTGACCGGCGGCCTGCGCCACAGCCGCGTCAAGTTCGACGTCACCGACAACTACCTCTCCAACGGCAACGACAGCGGCGGCGTCGACTACCGTCACACCACCCCGCTGGTGGGGGTGCTGTACAAGGTGTCGCCAACCCTCAACGTCTACGCCAGCGCGGCGCGCGGCTTCGAGACCCCGACCCTGAACGAGGCCTTCTACTCGGGCACAGGCGGCGGATTCAACTTCCGCCTGGCGCCAGCGATCGGCAAGCACCTTGAAGCAGGCGTGAAGGCGATGCTGCTTGAAAAGGTGCGCGTCAATGCGGCCCTGTTCCAGGTGCGCACGAGCGACGAGCTGGTGGTCGACGCTTCCTCGGGAGGCCGCACCAGCTACCGCAACGCCAGCGCCACCCTGCGCCGCGGCGCCGAGGTCTCGCTCGACGCCGACCTGGGCGCCGGCTGGAACGCCCGCATGGCCATGAGCGCCCTGCACGCGGTCTACGACGAAGCCTTCGGCGCGGTGCGCGAAGGCAGCCGCCTGCCGGGCGTGCCCAAGACCAGCTTCTACGGGGAGCTGGGCTGGAAGGAGGCGGCCGGCCGCTTCGGCGCGGCGCTGGAGACCATCGCCAACAGCCGCGTGTATGCCGAAGACACCAATACCGCCACGCCGGCGCCGGGCTACGGCATCGTCAACCTGCGCGCACAGGCCAGCCAGCAACTGGGCGGCTGGAAGCTGCGCCAGTTCGCGCGCCTGAACAACGTCTTCGACCGCGACTACGTGGGCTCGGTGATCGTCGGCGAGACCAACCGCCGCTATTACGAAGCGGCGCCCGGCCGCAACTGGATCCTGGGCGTGAGCGCCCAGTACCAGTTCAACTAGAAGCGGTAGCGCAGCCCGGCCGCCAGCGTGCGCGGCGCGCCGGGCGCCACGAAGCGCGCAGGCTCGGCCTCGCCAGCCCCGTCGCCCGGCTGGCGCAGGCGGCCTTCCGGGAACAGGTCGACCGCCAGCGCGCCAAAGGTCTCGTAGCGCCGGTCGAGCGCGTTGCTCACGCGCGCGAACACTTCCCAGCGGGGCGCCGGACGCCAGCGCGCATGCAGGTGCAGCAGCGCATGGCCGCCGATGCGCCAGTCCCCCGCCTCGCCTTCATCCTCGACCAGGCCATCCTCGTTGCCCTGGCTGACCATGCGCGAGACCGCGCGCAGCTCGGCGCCGAGTTCAAGCCCGGGCCGCGCATCCCAGTCGAGCTGCAGGCGCAGCGTGTGGCGCGGCAGGCCGGCGATGCGGGTGCCGCGCTCCACCTCCACGCTGCGCACCCCGGTGAACAGCACGCCCGCCGCGCCGTAGGTGGCGTCGAGGAAGCTGTAACCCGCCTGGGCGCGCAGGCCGCCGCGTTGAAGCAACCAGTTCAGCTCCGCCCCTTGATGGCGGGTGCGGGAAAAGTTGGAGAAGTAGCCGGCGCGCGAGGCGCCGGCGCGGCCGAACAGGATGTCGTCGCGGCTCACGGTGCGGAACAAGGCCGCGCTGAAGCCTTCCGCGCGCACGCCCGCCTCCACGGTGCGCGCCACCACCTGCTTCAGGTAAGGGTCGGACTGCAGTCCCACCGGCAGCCGGCAGGGCTCGGCCGGGTCGGCGCATCCGAGCTCGATCACGGTCGGCACGCGGTTGCTCTGGGCGGCGTTGGCGAACCAGGTGAGAGCCCCGCGCGTGTGGGTGATGCCGAGCGCCGGGTTCAGGCGCGTGTAGCGGAAGGATTCGTGGGGTTTCGGGCCATCCACCGTCACCAAAGTATTGCCGACGCTGGCGCGGTTGTAGCGCAGCGAGGCGGTCAGGTTGGTGGTGGCGCCCACCGACAGGGTGGCCCCTGCATAGACGCTGGTGGCGCGCGCGCTGCCGGTGACCGAGGAATCGGCCTCCCTTTCCTCGTCCGGGTCGCCAACGACGCCGCGCGTGGGCGTGAAGAAGGCTTCCTGCTCGTACTGCGCGAAGCTGACCCGGCTGCGGTCGACCGTGAGGCCGGCGTTGAGCAGGTGCCGGTTCAGGCGCTTGTGGAAGTTCAGGCTGGCGCCGCGGCTGCGCTGGCGCGTGCTGGTCGTGTTCAGGCTGGCCGGGTGCGGTACCTCGTCGTCATCCAACGCACACGCGCCCGGTTCGGCGGCGCAGTCCTCGACCAGATCGGCGTAGTCGTCGTCGATGTCGCCCCCTACTGTGTCGCGCCGGCTGTCGCGCAGGTAGGCGCCGGCATGCAATTCGCTGCCCGGGGCGAACCGGTGGGTGAGCGTCAGCATGCCCTGGGACAGGCGTGTGCGGCTGCGGTCGGGGTGGGTGTAGACGGCGCGTCGGTCGCTCTCGTACAGCCCCTGCGGCAGAAGGCCGTTGCCGAGCAGCCGGCTGCGCCCGCCCAGCACCGTGGCGCTCCAGTCGGTGTACTTCCCTTCCCGCCCCAGCTTCACGAGCAGGTTGCCGAGCCGCCCCGCCGAATGGGCGCGCCAGCCGTCTTCTTCGAACAGGGTGGCGGCCGCGAACTGGTGCCAGCCCTCGCGCCGGAAGCCGTAGGCCAGGTCGGCGCGGCGCCGGCCGTGGCGGCCGATCGACACGGCCAGGTCGCCGCCGGGATCAATCAACCCGGAGCGGGTTTCCAGCGCGAGCGCGCCCCCCAGGGTGTTCAGGCCATACAAGGGATTGGATCCCGCCACCACCGAGACGCGCGCCAGCGCCGCTTCCGGAATCATGTCCCAGTTGACCACGTCGCCGAAGGGTTCGTTGACACGCACGCCGTCGAGGTAGACCGACAGGCCCTGGGCGGTGCCCAGCAGTGGCGAGGCGCGAAACCCACGGTAGCTCAGGTCGAGCAGGAAGGGGCTGCCTGCGATCTCGTTGACCGTGACGCCATTGAGCTTGCGCGTGATGGTCTCGGCCAGGTTGCCGCCCTGGGCGTCGCGCAGGTCGGCGCGGTCGAGCACCTGCACCGCGTGGGGCAGGCGGTCGGCCTCGATGCCGGCCTGGCCGAAGGGCAGCGCGGCCACCACGTCGACCCGGGCCATCGCCATGCCCTCGGGTTGGGGCGCCGCCGCCGCGCCTTGCATCGCCAGCCAGACGCAGGCCGGGACGGCTGCCCGCCCCAGCCTGCGAAGCGCGCTCACGGCCGCACCTGCTGCACGCCGTGCCGCGCGAACAGGGCCCTCAGCTCGCCGCTGGCGGCCAGTTCGTTGAGCGCGGCCTGCAGCCGCAGCGCGAGGTCTTCGTCATCCTTGCGCACCGCCATCCCGACCGCCCAGCCTGAGCGCGGCATGCGCTGGAAGCTGAGGTCTTCCAGCGGGAAGGCGGGGTCGCCGCGGAGCGCCGCCTCGGCCTCGGAGCGCTTGGCCAGGACGGCGTCGAGCTGGCCCGCCTTGAGCGCGGCGAGCGCTTCGAGCGCCGAGGGATAGATGCGGACCTGCTCGCGGAAGCGCCCTTCTCCCTCGCCCAGCATCAGCATGCCGGCGATCGAGACCTTCTCGACGCCGATGCGCTTGCCGGCCAGGGAGTCGATGCCCTGGAACTGCGGTATGGCCGCCGCGCTGCGCGCCAGGCGCAGGGTCTCCACGTAGTAGGGCGCGAAGATCCGAACCTGCGGGTTGTCGCTCATCAGCCGGTTATCGACCGGCACGTGCAGCATCACGTCGGCCGGGCCGTAGCCCAGGTAATGCCCTTTCCAGACCATGTTGCGCAGGTCGTCGGCCACTTCCTCGTCGGCCGGGAAAGGCATCAGGTTCAGGCTCAGCCCCAGCCTGGCGGCGAGCGCGCCGGCAAGGTCGACGTCGATGCCCGCCCCCTTGTCTGAGAACGGGGCGAATTCGTTGTACACGGCCACTTTCAGCGCGCCGGACTCCCGGATCTTGTCCCAGTCGGCGCGGGCGGGCGCTGCGCCGCCCAGTGCGATGGCGGCGCAGGCCAGCAGCGCCTGGCGCCGGCTCACGGAGTGCTTGCTCATGTGAAGCCTCGTCGGGGAGGGTTTAATTGGATTCGCGGCGCGATTCGAGGTAGGTCTTGATCGCCCACATCGCTTCCTGGTTGAACACGCCCTCGAACGGCGGCATGTAGACCGCGCCGTTGCGCACCTTCCCCTGGCGCACGGTGCTCAGGTAGTAGGTGTCCATCTCCTTGAAGCAGGCCGCCTTCTTGCTGGCGTTCTTCATGGCCGTGCAGTCGCGGTCCAGCTGGCGCAGGTCGGGCGCGATGCCGCCCGAGACGGCTTCGAGGCCATGACAGCGGGCGCAGTTCTGGTTATAGGCCGATGCGCCGATCTTCAAGGCGTGCGGATTGGCGCGATAGGGGTTCTCATCGCGCCACTCCTTGCCCAGGTCGGGCAAGCCCTTGGTGTCGACCGCCTGGGGCGTGACGGGACCGTGGGCGTGGGCCATGGATGCGCCGAAGATGGCGGACAGCGCGAACGCGCCGGCGAGAAGGCGAATGGACTGTTGCATGCTTGTCTCCTGCTGGTTATCGATCTTGATGACTCAACATGAGCAAGCCGTGTGCCATGCGACCGCAAGGCATTTGGGCGGAGCACCTGTTCCAGATTGGAACAGGTGTCACACGGACGGGTGTTTCAGCCGTCCGGCAGCGCGACGTTCGGGTACAGGCGCCGCAGCACGGTCGTCACAGCGGGGACCAGGGCGGTTTCCACCTGGGCGGTGGCGGCGCCGAGGTCGGGCGCGTTGCGCACCGCCTGCCACAGGCGCGCGGCGTCGACCCCGGCCAGGGCCTGCTCGACCTCGGCCTGCCAGAATGGCGGCGCCTCGCTTTCGACGTAGTTGCCGCGCCCGCGGCCATAATGAGCCACGGCCAGGTAGCGCAGCACCGCGCCCACCAGCAGGGTCTGGAGAAACGCGTCGGCGAACTGCACGCTCGCGCGGTTACGGTCGGTGCGCTGGTTGAAGCCCCAGGCGGCGCCGGCCATCGTCAGTCCGCCGACGATGGCGCCCAGCAGCGCGCCCGCGCCCATGGTGAGGCCGCCGGCCATGACGTCGGCTGATAGTCCGCTGGCGGCGCCCGAGACCACCGCGCCCAGCAGGCCCGCCTGGGCCTTGTCGAGCGGGGCGCGGACCGCGAAGTTCTCGCTGACGCGGGCGTTGATGGTCAGCGCCTGGCCGGGATCGATGCGGTGCAGCGAAAGCATGCGCGCGGTGGCGTGGTTGATGCCGTCCTCGAGGCGCTTGATCAGCGCCGCCATGGCCAGCTCCTGGCGGCGCTGCTCGTCCTTGTCGATGCCGACCGCCTTGAGGGCGCTGCGCAGCATGCCGCGTTCGCTCTCCGGCAGCGCTTCGCTGTCGCGCGCCGCCTTGGCCAGCAGCTCGGCGCTCATGTGCAGAGCGCTGGTGAAGCGCTCGCGGTTGCGCGCCGACCACGCGGCCTGCAGGCGCGCATAGCCGGGCTGCTTGGCCGGATCGACCAGGCGGCCGACGGCGTCGTAGAACACGTGCTCGTGCACCCAGCAGCGGGCGAAGGCGTCCAGGGCGAGCACCTCCTTCACGATCGGGTATTGCGCGAGGTGCTGCTTCCAGCGCTGCTGCTCGCCCTGCTCCTCGGCGCCGGGCCGGGGTGGCCCCATCTGGTTCAGCAGCACGACCACCGGCTTGCCGAGCCAGTCGAGGATCTTCATCTCGGCCGGGAGGTAGCCAGCGTCCTGGGGGGACTCAGACGAGTTGACCAGGTAGAGGACGACGTCGGCCTCGTCGCGCGCGGCGCGCAGGGCCTGCTGGCTGAGCCAGAACGGGCGGTCGCGGTAGCGGTCGAAGACTTCACGCAGCAGCCAGCCGATCGGGTTGCCGGCCATGGCCAGGCGCTTGAGCAGACGCACCGAGTCGCCGAAGCCGGGCGTGTCCCAGAGCACGAGGGTGTCCCCGGCCTCGCTGGTCACCAGCGGATGGGCTTCGGCGAATTCGGTGACGTGGGCGGCATCGCGCACTTCGCCGACGTCCATGCCGACCAGGGTGCGCGCCAGCGTGGTCTTGCCATTGTTGGTGTGCGAGACCAGCGCGAACTGGATCTTGACGGGTTCGATCATCGCAGCTCCGGCAGGTTCAGGCCGGCGCTGAATTCGACCGGGTGCTTGTCGGGCTGGAGCAGGTTCACCACTTGGGCGGGCGTGCCGTGGAAGCTGCAGAACTGGCGCCACAGGGCGGCGCGCTCGGTGACGCGGCCTGCGCTGGCGGGCTGCTCGCCGATGCGCTCGACCAGCGCCGATTCGTCGAGCAGCACGGCGACGCCGCGCGGTACGCGCTTGACCAGGTAGTCGAGGAAGGCGCCGTGGTTTTCCTTCTCGGGCGTGGCGGCAAGGCTGAACAGCGCGGCGGTGACGGTCACGCCGGATTCATCGAGCGCAGTGTCGCGCAGCGCTTCCTTGGGCTCGACACCGTAGCCCGCGGTCGGACGCAGCTGCACGCGCGCCTGCGCGCCGAATGCGCTGGCAGCGATCGCCCACAGGCCGCGGTCGCGCGCTTCGTCCAGCGTGTAGCTGTAGGGGATCACGCGCAGCAGCGCGGGCGCGCCGGCGCCGATGCTGTCTGCCAGCTTGCGGAAGTAAGGCTGGTCGAGGTCGAGCGGGAAGCGGCGCTTGAGGCGGCCGGCGCGCAGGCCGTCGATCAGGGCCAGCACGAGGCGCGGGAGCACGACCAGGAGCAGCAGCGTCGCGGCGTACAGGTGCACCCAGCGCTCGCCGCCGGCGATCGTGCCGCCGCTGCCGAAGCGCAGCATCTCGATCTCGGCCAGCGAAAAGCCCTGCAGGAAGGGGAAGACGGTCAGCGCCGGCGTGAACAGCCAGGACAAGAGCGTGTGCACCTGGCGGCCGTCGAGGAAGGTCGATTCCCAGCCGGTGATGTAGTCGGTGAACAGGCCGCGGGCGTAGAGCGAGGCGATGGCGCCCAGTGCGAAGCCGGCGGCGGCCAGGTGGAAGGTGCGGGACAGGCGCGCGCGTGTGAGCGGTTCGCTCAGCGCGGCCCAGTCGGCGAGGTAGTGGGCGACGCCATCGGCAAGCGCGGAGGGCAGCTTGCGCGGCACCGCCGCCTTGCCCACGCTCAGCCGCTGCAGCAGCGAATTGCCGGCCTTGCGCTTCGCGGGCAGGATGGCCCAGACCAGCAGGCCGAGGTAGACCAGCAGGTTCCAGGCGATGATCAAAAGGAAGGGCGCCGAGAGCAGGTCGACACGGTGGGGGTCGGCGATGCGGTCGAGCGCGGCGCCGGCAAGGAAGGCGATGAAGGGCAAGGCGGCCCAGATGCCGGTCATGCCAGGTTTGCGTTGCACGAAGGCGCGCAAGGCCGGCGTGCGTTCGCCCAGGCGCTTGAGGATTTGATCGGCGCGCTGCTCCAGGAAGTGGTGCTGGTTCATGGCCACGCGGCTGTCCGAGGCCTGCCAGGCGGCCAGCTCGCGCGCGCTGCGCGTGGCGTACTTGCGGTCGTCGTCGCTCAGCACGGCGTGGGCGACGTCGGCGGTCTCGATGGCGCGCATCAGCACGACCTTGCGTGCAACCTGTTCGTTCATGCTTCTCCTGTGATTGATTTGGCAATGCCCGTAGGCGCATTGTGCCTCAGATTCGGCCGGGTCACTGTTGGCGAGCGCCCGGTGCATGGCGCTTGGCCAGCGGCAGACGAAAAAAAACCCGGGCGTGCCCGGGTCGAGGTCGAGGAAAACGGTTCAGCGGCCGGTGTTCTTGCCACCGCGCTTTTTGCCGAAGTCGCTGGCCGGCTCGTCGGGACGGACCTTCGGCTTGGCGTGGTCGCTCGACTGGAGGGAGCCTTTGGGGCCGGTGGGAGACTCCTGGGAACCCGCATGCTGATACTGTTCATTGCCGCCGCCGGATTGCTGGGGCTCGCCGAGACGTTCCTGCTCACCGCGCGCCTGCATGCGCTGCGCCTGCTGGCGCGCGCTCCAGCCGGCCTGCTGTGCGCCAGGACCGCCGCGTGCGCCTCGATTTTCGGATTGCATGGAACCGGTGTGGGCTTTCTGGAAAGGGGTGTCGGGGCCGCCCGGCATGACGTAGCCGGGCGCCCTGCTCTGCAGGCTGCCCTCGGCCACCGTAACGACCTTGGGTTTGTGGATGCCGCCGGCACGGTTGTCTCCGCCTCGTACTTTCTCTTTGGACTTGCTCATGTCTAACCTCCGCTTGCTGAAGCAATGGGTCGATCATGCGCGCTAGCGACAGGGGTCTGTATAGGAGAAGGTTTCGGAGGGGTGTAGGAGGCGGCGCACGATTTAGAAGCAATTGCGCCAGAAAGCAAAAAAGCCCGCTCAGATCACTGAGCGGGCTTTTTCATATAACTAGCCTGACGATAACCTACTTTCACACTGGTTGCAGCACTATCATCGGCGCAAAGTCGTTTCACGGTCCTGTTCGGGATGGGAAGGGGTGGGACCGACTTGCTATGGTCATCAGGCATAACTTGTACGAGTCGCAGCGGTTTTCGCTACGGCTCTG
>NZ_MVAD01000007.1 GCF_002007115.1 Massilia sp. KIM
CAGAGCCGTAGCGAAAACCGCTGCGACTCGTACAAGTTATGCCTGATGACCATAGCAAGTCGGTCCCACCCCTTCCCATCCCGAACAGGACCGTGAAACGACTTTGCGCCGATGATAGTGCTGCAACTAGTGTGAAAGTAGGTTATCGTCAGGCTAGTTATATGAAAAAGCCCGCTCAGTGAACTGAGCGGGCTTTTTTGCTTTGCGGTGACCGGGAAAGCGAACAGCTCGGCGCGCAGTTCGTCGCACTGCCACCGGCACTAGCAGAACTGTCAGGTTTCCCCCAGCCGCGCATCTCTTTGCCGATAACAAAGGCTACACTTCCGGCTTTCATAACGGGGATACCGAGGATGAGAAAACTGCGCGTTATTTCACTGTATGCACTACTCGCGCTCACCACTCTCGCGGTGGCCCTCCTTACTGTCGGCCTGTACCACGCACGCATCGAGCGCACCCAGTCGGGCGCGCACAAACGCCTGCTTATCCCCCTCGCCGGCACCTCGTTCGGCATCGACACCTATGCCGGCACCGGCGACGCCGTCGCCATGCCGGGATTCCTGGACGGCCCGGTCGTTCGCCGCGCCTCGAACGGCGAATGGAACGCCGTCTGGTATTGCGAAGACAAGGTCTATCACCGCATCGGCAAGGACAGCGAACTGTTCATCGAATGCGGTGGCAAGCAGATCGCCTATCCCGTCAACCGCTCGCCGCGTGTGCCGCACCCGGTCATCGCCACGCCGGGCAAGATCGTCGTCCTGAGCGACATCCAGGGCGATGCTTCTTATCTGGATGCCGCCTTGTCCTCGCTCGGGGTGACCAACCACGATGGGCAGTGGAACTTCGGCCGTAACCATCTCGTCATCGCCGGCGACGCCGTCGACAGCGGGCGCGAGGTCTTTACCGTGCTCTGGAAGCTGTACCGGCTGAGCCTGCAAGCCCACGATGCCGGCGGCGCCGTCCATGTCGTCCTGGGGAACCACGAGCAGTACATGTTGCGCGGGAATACCTCCTACGCCGATCCCGACCACCTGTACGCCTTGAACCAGATGGGCGGCCAGGCCAACGCCTTCGCCGCCGACACCGTCATCGGGCACTGGCTGCGACAACAACCGGTGATGCTGAAGGCTGGCGACACCCTGATCGCCCATGGCGGCATCAGTCCCCAGGTCGCCGCCACCGGACTGGCGCTCGAAGAGATGAACACTGCCATGATCCGCTATTGGAACGGCACGTTGGCGACACCGGCGGAACTGGACGCCATGCTCGGCCCTGCGGGACTGACGCACTACCGCGGCTATTTCGAGGACGGCGGCGAGCGCTACGCGCTGGCGACCAGGGAGGAGGTGGAGACGGTGCTGCAGCGTTTCGGCGCGACCCGGATCGTGGTCGGCCACACGCAGGTCGATCGCGTCAGCAGCTTCCACGACGGGCGGGTATGGAACGTCGACGTCAACAGCAAGGAGGCGCAAGACCAGGCGCTGTTGATCGAGGACGGCCGCCTCAGTGTCGTTTCCACCGGAGTGGCGCGCCGCCACGAGCAATCTCCTCGGACGGAGCGCGCCTTCGCGATCGGCGAGGCCCATGACTGGACCATGCTGGCTGGCCTGATCAGCTCGAACTTCGCGCTCTCGCGCCTCGTCCGCTCTTACTAGGCGCGGCTAGCGCAGCGCCACCAGGTTGGCGAACATCTCTTCGGCGGCATCCGCGATGCGGTCGAGACTCGCCTCCCGCAGCGCATTCGTGTCCACACGCGTCTCGCTGTGCAGGCCTGCCCAGCGCAACAAGGCCTGGCAGGCGTCGGGATGATCGAACAGGCCGTGCAGATAGGTGCCGAGGACCTGGCCGTCGGCCGATACCGCACCCTCATGGCGGCCGTCGATGATGAAGGCCGGCCTTTCAAACGCGGCGCCGGTCGACACGCCCATGTGGATCTCGTAGCCGTCCACCCGCGCATCCGCTCCGTCGTCGAAGGCGCAGACACCGCTCACCTGCGCGAGCCGTTTTTCCTGCGCCATCTCGGTGTCGAGCTCCAGCAGCCCAAGCGCCTGCGTCGCGCCAGCGCGGCCTTCCACACCGTGCGGGTCGGCCACGGCACGCCCCAGCATCTGGAAACCACCGCACACGCCGATCAGCTTTCCGCCATAGCGCAAGTGGCGAGCCAGTTGCTGCGGCCAGCCCTGCTTCCTGAGCCATTCCAGGTCCCCGCGCGTGTTCTTGCTCCCCGGAAGGATGATCAGGTCGGCGACGGGAATCGGCTCGCCTTCGCGTACGAAGCGCAAGTCGACCTCGGGGTGGGCGCGCAGCGCGTCGAAGTCGGTGTGGTTGCTCATGCGCGGCAGGCTCGGAACGACCACACGGAACTGTCCGCGCCCGGATTGTGCCGGCTGCACCGCGTCCTCGGCGTCGAGGTAGAGCCCGTGCAGGTAGGGCAGCACGCCGAGCACCGGCTTGCCGGTCTTCTGCTCCAGCCATTCCAACCCCGGCTCCAGCAGCTTGATGTCGCCGCGGAAGCGGTTGATGACGAATCCGATCACGCGCCGGCGCTCCGACTCCGAAAGGCAGGACAGGGTCCCGACCAGATGGGCGAAGACGCCGCCGCGGTCGATGTCCGCCACCAGGATCACAGGACAGTCGACCGCTTCCGCAAAGCCCATGTTGGCGATGTCGCGGTCGCGCAGGTTGATCTCCGCCGGGCTGCCCGCGCCTTCGACGATCACCGCCTCATACTGGTCCGACAGGCGGCGATGCGACGCCAGCACCGCCTCCATCGCCACCAGCTTGTACTGGTGATAATCGCGCGCATTCATCTCGGCGCGTGCGCGGCCGTGGATGATCACCTGGGCGCCGATGTCGCTCGAGGGCTTGAGCAGCACCGGGTTCATGTCCGTATGCGGCGCGATTCCAGCGGCCGCGGCCTGCAGGGCCTGGGCGCGGCCGATCTCGCCGCCGTCGGCGGTGACCGCGCTGTTGAGCGCCATGTTCTGCGGCTTGAACGGCGCCACCCTCACGCCGCGCCGCTTGAGCAGGCGGCACAGGGCCGCCACTACCGTGCTCTTGCCGGCGTCGGAAGTCGTCCCCTGCACCATCAGGGTCGAATATGGGAAGGCGCTCATTTCGCGCGCCGCTGGCGGGCCAGCTCGAGCTTCTCGCACAGGGCGGCCGTGCCCAGGACCATGCGCGGACCGGCGCGGTTGAGCAGGTCGCCGTCGAGCGTAAACAGATTGTCCTTGCGGACAGCGTGCATGGTGCCGTAGGGCTTCCACAGGCCGACGCCGCCGTAGTTCTTCTCGGCCGTGCCGAAGATCACCTCCGGATCGGCCTGCAGCACGCTCTCCACCGACACGATCGGCGCCGTTACCGTCAACTTGTCGAAGATGTTCTCGCCGCCGCACAAGCGCAGCGCGTCCGTGATGATGTGCTTGCCGCTGAGGGTGTACAGCGGCTTGTCCCACACCTGGTAGAAGGTACGCACCGGCGGGCGGTTCGCATACCTGGCGCGCAGGCTGACCAGTTGTTGGCGCAGCTGGCTGGCGTTGGCCTGGGCTTCGGCTTCCGTTCCCATCAGAAGGCCCAGGCGCACCACGTTATCAGGGATGTTGTCGAGTGTTTGCGGATCGCTCTGGAACACCGGCACGCCAAGCTGCTTGACCATCTCGATCTGGCGCTCGGAGCTGTTGTGCATCCAGGCGATGATCAGGTCGGGCTTGAGCGCGATCACGCGCTCGATGTCGATCTCGCGGTTCGAGCCGATGCGCGGAATGCTCTTGGCCGCCTCCGGGTAGTCGCTGTAGTTCACCGCGCCGACGATGCGCTTGCCGCCGCCGGCCGCGAACAGCATCTCCGTCACGTGCGGCGCCATCGAGATCACGCGTTCGGCCGGTTTGGCCAGCGTGACGGTGCGGCCGGCGTCGTCCTTGACCGTGATCGCGGCCTGCGCCTGGGCAGCCAGCATGCAGGCCAGCAGCATCATCTTCTTCATCGATTTCTCCACTCTTGCAGTGCGCGCGTGAAGCGCGACCAGTCTTCTTCCTGCGCGGGCAAGCCCACGCGGATGCCGCGCGCCGCTTCGCGGAACAGTCTGCACCAGATGCCGCGGCGCGCCATGTGCTCGTGAAACGCCTCAGGCTGCGCTTCCGGCCACCACTGGAACAGCGGCGTGCCGCCGGCGTCTATGCCGTGCGCGCGCAACAGGGCGCGCATGCGCTCGCCGTCGAGGGCAAGCTGCCGCTGCGTCGCCTCCTGCCAGCGGGAGTCGCGCAGCGCGGCCAAGGCGATTTCCTGGGCCGGACCGCTGACGGCCCAGGGCCCGAGCAGGTCGGCCAGGCCGGCCAGCAGCGCTTCTTGCGCGGCGACGAAGCCCAGGCGCAGGCCGGCCAGCCCGAAGAACTTGCCGACCGAGCGCAGCACGATCAGCCCCGGCTGCGCCGCATGAGGGGCGACGCTGAGCGCCGGCGCGGTGTCGCCGAAGGCTTCGTCGACCACCAGCCAGCCACCGCGCGCATGCAGGCGGGACGCCCAGTCGAGCAGTTGCTGCGGCGAGATCGTTTCGCCGGTAGGGTTGTTCGGATTGACGACCACCACCACGTCGCTCTCCCCGACCGCTTGTTCCAGGTCGGCGTAGGCCACGAGCCGGCGCATGTGGCCGTGCAGGCTCCAGTGCTGCGCATGCTCCGCATACGAGGGGGCGGACACCGCGACGCGCGACGGCGGGCGCAGGCGCGGCAAGGCCTGGATCGCCGCCTGCGTACCGGCGACGGGGAGCAGCTGCGGCGCCCGGTAATAGGCGCAGGCCGCATCCAGCAGACGCGGGTCCGGTTCCGGAAGGCGGCGCCAGGCATCGGCCGACAGCGCCGGCGCAGGATAGCCGTGCGGATTGATGCCGGTCGAGAGATCGATCCAGTCGTCGCGCCCGTAGCGCCGCGCCGCGTCGCGCAGGTTGCCGCCGTGTTCAAGCATGGCCGGCGCCTCCCAGCGTCAGCAGCACGCCGGCCGCGCAGACCACCGCCGCCCATAGCAGGGTGGTCTTGAGCACCAGTTGCCACGCGCGCAGGATGTCGGCGGCGCCCGCCGCCGGACCGGTCCCCAAGGGCGGGCGCTGCTCCACTTCGCCATCGTAGACGGCGGCGCCGCCGAGCGAGACGCCCAGCGCTCCTGCGCCGCTGGCCATGACCGGGCCGGCGTTCGGGCTGCTCCAGGCGCGCGCCTGGGTGCGCCAGCATTGCCAGGCGCGCGCGCGGCCGGCGCCGGCCAGCAGCACATAGGACAGGGCGGTCAGGCGCGCCGGCAGGTAGTTCATCAAGTCATCGGTGCGCGCGGCGAAGCGCCCGAAGAGGTTGTAGCGCTCGTTGCGGTAGCCCCACATGGCGTCCAGCGTGTTCACCAGCCGGAACAGCACCGCCCCCGGGCCGCCAGCGACCACGAACCAGAACAGGGTGCCGAACACCGCGTCGTTGCCGTTTTCGAGCAGGGACTCGGCGCTGGCCTTGGCCAGGTCGGCTTCGCTCGCGGTCGCGGTGTCGCGGCTGACGATGCGCGAGGTCAGCTGGCGCGCCTGGACAAGGTTCCCCTCGCGCAGCGCCCGGTAGATCGGCAGGGTATGGTCGCGCAGGCTGCGCAGGCCAATGCAGAAATAGAGCAGCACCGCATGCAGCCACAAGCCGGCGGCGTCGACCAGCAGGTCGAAGAACAGGGTCAGCGGCAGCACCGCCAGCAGCCAGGCCAGGGCGCCGCGCGCAAGTCGTGCATTGCCGCCGTTCAGGCGACGTTCGAGGAAGTGCGCAAGCCTTCCGAAGCCGACCAGCGGATGCCAGCGCCGCGTCTCACCCAGCAGCAGGTCGAGCGCGATTCCGGCCACCAGCAGCAGGGCGATCTCGAGCGGTGACAGGCCGTTCAGCATGGCGCGCCTTTCAGCACCAGCGGCAGCCCTGCGGCGACGAACACGGCGCGGTCAGCCCTGGCCGCCACGGCCTGGTTCAGGCGTCCCGCTTCGTCGGCGAAGCTGCGCGAGATCGCACCCCAGGGCACGATGCCCATGCCGACCTCGTTGGACACGAACACCACGTCGCCCGGCAAGCCACCGTCGAGCAGTTCCAGCAGCGCGGCGCGCTCCGCATGGAAGCGCGGCGGCAGCTCGACCTCGCCGACGTCCGGATACACGCGGCCATCCGAGAACATCAGGTTGCTGAGCCAGAGCGTCAGGCAATCGACCAGCACCAGGCGCTGCGGCGCGCACTGCTCGCGCAGCACGCGGGCGAGCGCCAGCTCCTCCTCGACGGTGCGCCAGTGCGCGGGCCGGCGCTCACGGTGGTGGGCGATGCGGGCCGACATCTCGCCGTCGCCCGCGCGCGAGGTCGCCACGTAGACCACCTCCTTGTTTGACGCCTGCGCCAACTGCTCGGCATGGGCGCTCTTGCCCGAACGCGCGCCGCCGAACACCAGGGTCACGCTCACCGCGGCGCCCCCAGGAACATCGCGGCTACGGCCGCCGGGTTGGACGGGAAGTAGCCGTGAAAATAGGATGCCGTCAGGGCGCCGATACGGAAAACCGCCTCACCCTGCGCGCCGTCGCGCTGCTTGACCGTGTGCGCCTGCGGAACCAGGTCGGAGCGCATGGTCGAATAGTGGAAAGTGTGGCCGCGCAGCTCGCCCTGGGCGGTGGGCATCGCATGCATGCCCAGCCCCGCCAGGCGCGGCTGCATCACGACCTCGCCCTGCAGCAGGCCGGCCATCTGCCAGCGCTGTCCCTGCTTGTCGGTCAGGCCATCGGCGATCGCCATCATGCCGCCGCACTCGGCCACGATGGGCAGACCGTGCGCATGGGCGTCGCGGATCGAGTCGCGCCAGCGCGTGGCCTTTTCCAGCGCCGGACCGTGCAGCTCGGGATACCCGCCTGGCAGGTAGACCGCATCGGCATCGGCAGGCACCGGCTCGTCGTCGAGCGGCGCGAAATACACGAGGCGCGCGCCCAGCTGTTGCAGCAGCTCGGCATTGGCCGGGTAGACGAAGATGAAGGAGGCGTCGCGCGCGATGGCGATGGTGCGGCCTGCGAGCGGCCGGTCCGCCGGTGCGGGCTGCTCCGGCAGCGGCGCCAGCAGCGGCAGCGCGTTCCATGCGGCGTCATCGAACTCGATCTGGTCGGCCAGGGAGTCGAGCATCTGTTCCACTTCTTCTACCTCGCCCGGGACCACCAGTCCAAGATGGCGCTTCGGCAGGCGCTTGTCCTGGCGCGGCAGGGAACCGATCAGGGGAATGTCGCGCAGCGAGGCCTTGACCATGGCCGCGTGACCGGCGCTGGCGACGCGGTTGGCCACCACGCCCGCCATCTGCACCGGACCGTAGTCGCGCAGGCCCTGCGCCACCGCGCCGGCGGTCTGTGCCATGGCCGAGGCGTCCAGCACCGCCAGCACCGGAATGCCGAACTCGCGCGCCAGGTCGGCCGCCGAGGGCGCGCCGTCGTACAGCCCCATCACGCCCTCGACCAGGATCGCGTCCGCCTCGCGCGCGGCCTCGCCCAGCCGGCGGCGGCATTCCTCCGCGCCGACCATCCACAGGTCCAGGTTGTGGACCGGGGCGCCGCAGGCGCGTTCGAGCAGCATCGGGTCGATGAAATCGGGGCCGCACTTGAACACGCGCACGCGCTTGCCCGCGCGGACCAAGCGCCGCGCCAGCGCCGCCGTGACCGTGGTCTTGCCCTGGCCGGACGCCATCGCCGCCACCAGGACCACCCTTGCTCCGCAGCCGGCGGCCATGGCTACCACTCCGTCCCGGCCTGGGCCACGATGCCCGCCTTGAAGGCGTGCTTGACCACGTTCATCTCGGTGACGGTGTCGGCCACCTCGACCAGCTCGGGCGGCGCGCCGCGGCCGGTGATCACCACGTGCTGCATCTCGGGACGGTCGAGCAGGTCGGCGATCACGGTGTGCACGTCCAGGTAGCGGTACTTGAGCGCGATGTTCAGTTCGTCCAGCACCACCATGCCGTAGTCCGGATCGCTCAGGAAGCGCTTGGCCAGTTCCCAGGCTTCAAGCGCCTTGGCGATGTCGCGTTCGCGGTTCTGGGTTTCCCAGGTATAGCCTTCGCCCATCGCGTGGAAGCTGACTTCGTCCGGGAAGCGGCGCAGGAAAGTCTCTTCGCCGGTGGACATCGCGCCCTTGATGAACTGGACCACGCCCACCTTCATCCCGTGGCCGAGCGCGCGCGCCACCATGCCGAAGGCGCTCGAGCTCTTGCCCTTGCCGTTGCCGGTGTTGACGATGATGATGCCGATCTGCTTGTCGGCGGCGGCGATCTTGGCGTCGATCACAGCCTTCTTGCGCTCCATGCGCTGGCGGTGGCGCTCGTTCAGTGCTGCGATCTCGTCTGGAGTCATGGTGTTCATGGTTGAGCCTCAAGGGGAATGAAGATGCGGCGGCCGCCATGGTCGAGCATCTCGATCGGGTGGCCGAGGTAGTCGCCCAGCAGCGCCGGCTGCATGGTCGCGTCGACCGTGCCCGCCTGCCAGCGGCCATCGCCCATGAGCAGCAGCGCATGGGTCGAAATACGGTGCGCCAGGTTCAGGTCGTGGCCGATCATGACCACGGTCTTGCCCTGCTCGCGGCACAGGCGGGCCAGCAGGGCCATCACGCTCACCTGGTGCGCCAGGTCGAGGGCGTTGGCCGGCTCGTCGAGCAGTAGCAGGGGTGTTTCTTGCGCCAGCATGGCTGCGATCGCGACGCGCTGGCGCTCGCCGCCGGACAGGGTGCGCACGTCGCGCGCGGCGAGATCGGCGACTTCCATCGCCTCCAGCGCGCGCACGGCGGCATGGTGGTCGTCGCTCCCTTCCCAGTAACGCTTGCCGTGGTAGGGATGGCGCGCCGACAGCACGGTTTCGATCACGCTGTAGGCGAAGGCGTCGTGGCGCGACTGGGCCAGGTAGGCGCGCTCGCGCGCCAGGTCGGCCGGATCCCAGTCGTCCAGCGCGCGGCCGCCGATGCTCACGCGGCCCGCGTCCGGGCGGTGCAGGCCGGCCAGGGTGCGCAGCAGGGTGCTCTTGCCAGCGCCGTTGCGGCCGATGATGCTCCAGCACTCGCCGGGAGCGACGCGCCAGTCCAGGCCGTCGATCAGGGTACGCTTGCCGGCGCTCAGGCGCAGTTGGGAGGTCTGGATCATGCTCACTTCCTGAGCCGATGGAGCTGGTAAAGGAAGACCGGCGCGCCGATGACCGCCGTGATGGCGCCCACCGGCAGCTGCAGCGGCGCCAGGATGGTGCGCGCCAGCGTATCGCACAGCACCAGGAAGCTGCCGCCGACCAGCACCGCCGCCGGCACCAGCACGCGGTGGTCGGGGCCGAAGGCGAAACGGCAGGCGTGCGGCACGATCAGCCCCACGAAGCCCACCGAGCCGGCGCTGGTGACGGCGCTGGCGGTGAGCAGGCCCGAGACGAAGAACAGGCCCTTGCGCAAAGGGCCCACGCGCACGCCGAGCGTGGCGGCCGTGTCGGCATGCAGGGCGACCACGTTCATGGCGCGCGCGCTGCGCATCGCATAGAACACCGAGCCTGCCAGCACCACCCAGGGCGCCAGGCGCAGGGGCGCGCCGGCCAGGTCGCCGATCAGCCAGAACACCATGCTGCGCAGCCGGCCTTCGGGCGCGATCGACAGCATCAGGGTGATCAGGGCGCTGCACAGGGCGGACAGGATCACGCCGGTAAGCAGCAGCATCGAGGTTCCGCCCTCGGCCGCCAGGCCGCCGCGCAGGTCGCGCCGGGCCAGCAGGTAGAGCAGCATCG
Organism: Massilia sp. KIM; assembly: GCF_002007115.1. Lineage (NCBI taxonomy): Bacteria > Pseudomonadati > Pseudomonadota > Betaproteobacteria > Burkholderiales > Oxalobacteraceae > Massilia > Massilia sp. KIM. The sequence continues at coordinate 9,767 of NZ_MVAD01000007.1, forward strand.
AGATGGTGACCGCGCCGACCAGGGCCGCGCCGTCCACCACGGCCGCGCCGCACATCATGAGCAGGGCCGCCAGCGCGCCCACCGAAGCGCCGGAGGACACCCCCAGCACATAGGGATCGGCCAGCGGATTGCGCAGCAAGGCCTGCATCATCACGCCGGCCAGGGCCAGGGCGCCGCCCGTCACGAAGGCCATCAGCGCGCGGCTGGCGCGCAGCTCGAGCAGCGAGGCCGGCAACGACTCGGCCTTGCCCGCGGCGAGCTCGCGCAGCGCGCCCGGCATGTCCGCCAGCGGCACCCGGATTGAACCAATCATGCCCGAGAGCAGGAGGCTGGCAAAGGCGCAGGCCAGCAGCAGCCCGATGACGAGCAGGGCGTGCTGGCGCTGTGAACGGGCGGGAGGATGCATGCTTGGCCTTGTCGTATAGCCCCGTCAGTGGATGCCGTAGCGCAGGGCAGCGAACCAGGTGCGGCCACTGGTGCCGTAGCTGCGGGCGAGCTCGTACTGCTTGTCGGCCACGTTATTGACCCGCACCAGCAGCGACAGCTCCGGGGTGAACTGCCACGTAGTGTACAGGTTGAGCAGGCCGTAGCCGCCCAGGCGGCGCGCATTGGCCGCGTCGTCGTAGCGCTCGCCCGACAGCGTCCACTCGGCGCCGGCCTTCACTGTGCCGAAGCTACGGTCGGCGGCGAAGCTCGCATGCTCCTTGGCGCGGCGCGCCAGGCGCTTGCCGGTGGTCTCGTCGCGCGGGTCCTGCCAGTCCAGGTTGGCGCGCAGGTTGACGCCGGCGATGCGGGTGCTGCCGCCCAGGCTCACACCTTCGAGCTGGGCTTCGTTGACGTTGTAGGCGCAGCTGCGCACGGCGCGGTCCGGGCAGGGCGTGGCCGAGACGATCATGTCGGTCAGGCGGTTGCGGTAGTAGCGCGCATCGAGCTGGACCAGGCTGCCGTCGTAGCGCAGGCCGAGCTCGCGGTTGCGGCCTTTCTCCGGCCTGTTGGTCGGCAGGCCGTAGCCCGGGTAATACAGCTCGTTGAAGGTCGGGGCGCGGAAGCTGGAGCCGACGCTGGCGGTGGCGCGCAGGCCGTTGCCGAAATCGTAGCCATAGCCGGCGGCGCCGGTGTTCTTGTTGCCGTACACCGAGCGGTCGTGGCGTGCGCTCAGGTCCAGCAGGTGGCTGCCGCGCTTGGCCGAATAGGCGGCCGCATAGGCGTTGGTGATGCGCGAGCGATTGATCGCGCTGCTGTCGACTTCCTCCTTGCGGTGGCTGTAGAGCAGCTGGAGGGTGTCCGGGCCGATGGCGATGTTGTTCTGCCAGCTGAACTCGTCCTGCCGGGTATCGATCTGGCTGGCGCCTGAGCCCGCGGCGCTAGTGAAGTTGCCGCCCTTGTCTTCCGAGCGCGCGTATTGCAGGCTGCTGCGCCAGTTCGGCAGGATCTGGTTGGTCATGAACACGGCTGCGGTGTTCAGCTCCTGGTCCGTATAGGTGTTGAAGCTGGAGGCGCCGCTGTCGTACTCGCTGTACAGACGGCTGAGCAGGAACTGCGCGCCGATCTCGTGGCCCGGGGCCAGGGTCAGGGCGACGCGGCCGTTGGCGTCGCGGCGGCGGTAGCCGTCTTCGTCCGCGTTGAACGCGGTAACGCCCGGGCGGGTGGCCGAAAAGCCGTCCGCATCCTCGTAACCCGCGCCCAGGCTATAGCTGACGGCGTGCTCGCCGCTGGTCGCGCCGCTCACGCCGGCCTGCGCCTGGCGCGTGCCGTTGCTGCCGGCGCCGACCGACGCGCTGATCGCCTGGCCTGCCACGCCCTTGCGGGTAAAGATCTGGATCACGCCGCCGACGGCGTCCGCGCCGTACAGGGTGCTGAGCGGGCCGTACACGACTTCGATGCGTTCGATCGAGGAGAGGGGAATCGCGTTCCAGCTCGCCGCGCCCGTGGTCGAGGAGCCGATGCGCACGCCGTCGAGCAGGACCACCACCTGGTTGCTGTTGGAGCCGCGCAGGTAGACCTGGGTGGTCGTGCCGGCCGGGCCGTTACGGGTGATCTCGATGCCGCGCTGGCGCTGCAGGATGTCGGCAACGGAGCCGGCGCCCGAGCGCGCGATCTCCTCGGCATGGATGACGGTGGTGTCGGCGATGACGTCGGCTGCCTTCTGCGGCGTGCGGTTGGCGGTGACGACGACGGTGTCGACGGATTGCGCGGACGCGCAGGAGGAAGCGATGGCGAGCGCGAGCGACACTGCGGCCGCTTGCCGTGTTACGGGAAAATTCATGAACAGTTTTCTATCAATGGACAACCAGCCGACGTCCCCGTGGGCCAGATTGAACAGGAACGCGCCGCTGGCGCATTCCCACCTTTTGGCCGGTATCCGGGCTGGCAAGTGTGGCCGTCAGACCTTCCCATGCACAAAGCACAGTGGTCGAGGAAGACGGTTTGCCGCGTGACGCGGCACTTGCTTACCGTTGCGGGGGCAGCACACGTTGGCCCTGGAGAAGAGCGCCGTGTTTCCCGTTTAACTGCGCCTGTGAATACAGGCGCGAGCACCAAAACCCCGTCATTATACGGACTCGCGCCCAGCCTTGTCAGGCTTTCAGCATCGTCACTTCGGCGTAGGCGATACGGTGGGGTGTGCGGGCGGCGCGCAGCGCGGCTTCCTCGAGGCTGCCGCCCTGGCGCAGCGAGGACAGCAGGCGGATGGTGCCGGCGTGGCAGACGATGAGGGCGCGGTCGAGGCCCTGCGCGTGCAGGTCGTCATGGAAAGCGGCGACGCGCGTGGCCACGTCCATGACGCTTTCGCCGCCGCCAGGGCGGTAATGCAGCAGGTCGGCGTTCCAGGCGTCGACTTCCTCGCGCGGGATGTCGTCCCAGCTGCGCATTTCCCATGCGCCGAAGTGCATCTCGGCCAGGCGGGCATCGAACAGCGGCGCGGGCGAAAGACGGCGCGCGAGTTCGGCGCAACGTGCGAGCGGGCTCGCGTAGACCGGCAGGCCGTCGCGCGCATGGACCGACAGCGCCTCGACCGCCGCGTCGATGGCGCCATCGGCGGCAGGCAGGTCGCTGCTGCCATAGCACAGCCCTGCGGCGACCGCCGGCTGCGGATGGCGCACGAGGATCAGCTGCATGGTTCAGGCCAGCGTGCCCTGGCCGAGCGTGGCCAGCACCGCCATGTAGATGAAGACTTCGGCGAGCTGCTGGACGGCGCCAAGGCAATCGCCGGTGTAGCCGCCGAGGCGGCGCGCGAACTTGCGCGCCAGCCAGAGGGCGGCAAGCGTCGCCGCCAGCAGGGCGGCAGCGCAGGCGGCGACGCTCAGCAGGCCTAGCACCACCAGCGCTGCGGCGGCCAGCAGGACGGTGGCGAAGGCGATGGCGAACTCGCCCTTGCTCATGCGCTGGGCGAGCGGCTTGGCCTTGCCTTCGGCGCGCGCATATTCCATCTTCCAGATGAGCGAAGTCGCGGCCAGGCGCGACAGGGGATGGGCCAGCAGAAGCGCGCCGATGGCGCTGGACGGCGGCAGCATCGCCAGGGTGGTGCATTTCGCGATCAGGATGCAGACCACGCCGATGGCGCCATAGGCGCCGACGCGGGAGTCCTTCATGATCTCCAGCGCCCGCTCGCGCGTCATGCCGCCGCCCAGGCCATCGCAGGTGTCGGCGAAGCCGTCTTCATGGAAGGCGCCCGTGATATAGATGGTGGCCGCGGTGGCCAGCACGGCGGCGACCGGCGCGGGCAGGAACAGCCCCGCGGCCGCGTAGACCGCTGCGGCGATCGCACCGACCACCAGCCCGACCAGCGGGAAGTAACGCGAGGCGTGATTCAGCCACGCCGCCTCGAAGCCGACCCAGCGCGGGATCGGCAGGCGCGTGAAGAACTGCAGCGCGACGAAGAACAGGCGCAGCTGGTGCATTTAGTCGGCGCGATTGCTGACCTGCGCGGAGGCGAAGGTCGCCATCTCGTTCAGGAAGTTGGCGGCGGCGTGCAGCAGGGGCAGGGCGAGGGCGCTGCCGGTGCCTTCGCCCAGGCGCAGGCCCAGGTCGAGCAGGGGCTGCGCGCCGAGCTGCTCCAGCATCAGCTTGTGGCCGTTCTCGCCCGAGCAGTGCGAGAACACGCAGTAATCGAGGATGGCAGGCTGCAGGCGCGCCGCCACCAGCAGGGCGCTGGTGACGATGAAGCCGTCGATCAGCAGCACCTTGCGCAGCTCGGCGGCCTTGAGCATGGCGCCGGTCATCATCGCGATCTCGAAGCCACCGAAAGTCGCCAGCACGGCCAGCGGGTCGCTCGCATCCGCATGCAGGGCGGCGGATGCGGCGATGACCTCTTCCTTGCGCTGGATGCCGGCTTGCGACAGGCCGGTGCCCGCGCCGACGCAGCGGGACAGGGGCAGTCCGGTGAGCCTGTGCATGATCGCCGCGGCCGCCGTGGTGTTACCGATGCCCATCTCGCCGAAGCCGAGCACGTTGCCGGGCAGGTCGCGCACCAGGGCCATGCCGTGTTCGAGGGCCGCCGCGCATTCCTGCGCGCTCATCGCCGCTTCCTTCGCGAAGTTGCGGGTGCCTTTGGCGATCTTGCGGTCCAGCAGGCCGGGGCGTTGGCCGAAATCGTGATTCACGCCGGCGTCGACCACGTGCAGGGCGCACGCATTCTGGCGGGCGAACACATTGATGGCCGCGCCATTGGCCAGGAAGTTCTCGACCATCTGCCAGGTCACGTCCTGTGGATAGGCGGACACGCCTTCAGCGACCACGCCATGGTCGCCGGCGAACACGACGATGGCCGGCCGGTCGATGCTGACTTTGGTCGAGCGCTGGATCAAGCCCAACTGCGAGGCCAGCGACTCCAGGCGGCCGAGACTGCCAAGCGGCTTGGTCTTGTTATTGATGGCGTCGAGCAGGGCCTGCGCCAGCTTGTCGTCGGCGGTCGGGTGGATGGTCGGAATGTTCATGAACAGATAAGAAGGTCGGAAAGGCGGCGGGTACGATAGCACAATCGCAAGCGTTGCAAGCCGGCGGGCGCTTTGCTATAGTCTCGCTCCCTCGACGCAGGCAGCGCTGGATGGCGATGACAGCGAAGGGGGAAGAAAAAGAAGTTGACGAGGAACGCAAAACACCGCATAATCTCGCTTCTCTGCTGCTGACGAACACAACGCTTCGTCAACAACGCGGCAAGACAGAACACGAAGCTCTTTAACAATCAACAGTCGATAAGTGTGGGCGTTTGATGAAGGTGCCAGTGACCTCGGTCACTGATTACTTAAATTATCAAATGTTCACAAAAAATACGAACCTTCTCGAAAGAGAAGAATCGTCAGTATTTTGAGTGAGCGACCCGCTAGCAATAGCGGTGGCAGCAATGCCAACAAACAGAGATTGA
>NZ_MVAD01000008.1 GCF_002007115.1 Massilia sp. KIM
CAGAGCCGTAGCCAACCGCTGCGACTCGTACAAGTTATGCCTGATGACCATAGCAAGTCGGTCCCACCCCTTCCCATCCCGAACAGGACCGTGAAACGACTTTGCGCCGATGATAGTGCTGCAACCAGTGTGAAAGTAGGTTATCGTCAGGCTAGTTATATGAAAAAGCCCGCTCAGTGATCTGAGCGGGCTTTTTGCTTTCTGGCGCCAGTGCCTCCCATATCGCGTACTCGATCTGACGGATTCAACGGGATCGGCGTAAACGCAACTCTTCCCGCACCAATATCTGGCTTATCGTCCAGAACATCTTGCAATTCGTCTAGCGCCCTCTAGCCAGGCGATTACTTTCCTATAATCAACTCAGCAGCCGTCAATTCCGTCAGTTGCCTGCGCCCGGCGCGCCAACTCCATCGTTTCCTCTTCCTATGCGTAACCTGTCAGCCCTCAGCACCCGCGCCAAGCTCGGCATTGGCTTCGGTCTCGTCGGTATCCTCATCGCCGTGCTGGCAGTATTTTCCTGGCGTGGTCTCGGCAACGTTGGCGTCGAGCTGGCACAACAAAACGCCGCCCGCACCGCCAAGCTCGAACGCTTGTATGCCATGCGCGAAGCGCTTGCCCAGACGGGTCTCGCGGCGCGCAACGCCTACGTGTTTCCGGATGAGGCCGACGCTAGCCGCGAATTGGCACTGCTCGATACGCAAAAGGCCCTTTACCTCGAGCAACTGCAGCAACTGTCCCCGCTGTTCGCCGGCAATCAGGAGTTCGCCAGGATGCGTGAGGGCCTGTTACGCATGGCGACGGAGTTGAACCGCCCGCGCCTGTACCGGGACGCAGGCCAGCTCGAGGAATACGCCACCTTCCTTGTGAAGGAATGCAGCCCCCTGCGTCGCCAGATCGTGGCCGATATCGACCAGGTCATCCGCAATGTGCAGAGCGAGGTCGATGCAGGCACCCGCGATGCAGAGACGTCGATCACCGCTGCCAAGGTGACGATCGTGGTCGTCTCGCTCGCCGCCCTCGTACTGAGCGTGGTGGTAGGCGCCGTCATCACACGCAACCTGCTGGCCCAGCTCGGCGGGGAGCCCAGCGAAGTCAATCGCATCGCGTCCGCCATCGCCGCGGGCGACCTGACGGTTGACGTCGCCGTGCGGAAGGATGACAACACCAGCGTCATGCATGCGATGCGCGACATGCGCGCCAGCCTGCTGGCGATCGTCAGCGAAGTTCGCAACGGCACTGACCTGATCGCGCACGCCTCGAACGAGATCAGCGCTGGCAACAACGACCTGTCCGAGCGCACCGAGCAACAAGCGGCATCGCTGGGACGTACCGCGGCCTCGATGAAAGAACTGACCGACGCGGTCGAGCAAAACACGGCGCATGCGCGCCACGCCAATCAACTGGCCGGATCGGCCAGCGAGGTCGCGGCCAAAGGGGGAGAAGTCGTGAGCAACGTGGTGCACACGATGCACGAAATCCACGCTTCGGCGCGCAAAATCTCGGACATCATCAGCGTCATCGACGGCATCGCCTTCCAGACCAACATCCTGGCTCTGAATGCCGCGGTCGAAGCCGCACGCGCTGGTGAACAAGGACGGGGCTTTGCGGTAGTCGCGAGCGAGGTGCGCAACCTGGCCCAACGCTCGGCCGCAGCGGCGAAGGAAATTTCAGCCTTGATTGGAGAATCGGCCGGGAAAGTGGACGAGGGCGCGCGCCTGGTCGAGCAAGCCGGCTCCACGATGAGCGAGATCGTCGCCAGCGTGCACCGCGTGAGCGGCATCATCGCCGACATCGCCGCAGCCAGCGAAGCGCAGCATCATGGGATCCAGCGGGTGAACCAGGCGGTCGGACAGATGGACGATGCGACGAAACAGAATGCCGCCCTGGTCGACGAGGCGGCCGCGTCGGCCTCCGCCCTGAAGGACGAGGCGACGACGCTGCTGCATGCGGTGCGCGTGTTCCGCCTGGAGGCGAAGAACACGCCGCGCCGGATTGCGGTGTAAAAAACGCGGTGCCGCTCAGCCGGCGCTGTCGTTCAGGTTCTTGCGCAAGCCGACCAGTTGGTCGCGCAGGGCGACCACTTCGTCGAGCGAGCATTTGGTGGCCTTGCCGACCACCGGCATCAGGCTGGCCGCTTCCTTGCGCAGGGCATTGCCCTGTTCGGTCAGGCTGATGATGACTTGCCGCTCGTCGCTGCGCGCACGGGCGCGTTGCACCAGGCCCTGGGCTTCCATGCGCTTGAGCAGGGGAGTCAGGGTGGCGGAATCAAGGAACAGGCGTTCGCCGATATCGGAAACGGTGAGCTGATCCTGCTCCCACAACACCATCATCACGAGGTATTGTGGATAGGTCAGGCCAAGCTTGGGCAGCAGGCCGCGGTAGACGCGCATCATGGCCAGGGACGTCGAGTACAGCGCAAAGCAGAGCTGGTCGTCGAGGGCCGGGGTGGCGTTGGTGGGGGAAGTCGTCGTGTTCATGCATCCAATATAGATCGTGCGCTAGGCAATTGCAAGCGATTGTTACTCGTCCGTTACAATTTCCCTGCGCATGCCATATCGACATGCGGCCGGGCGCAACCACCATGTCCGCCCGGCCGACTTCCTGGTCAGGGCGCGTCGGCCAGCGCGGCGTCCCGCGCGGAGGGCGAGGCCGCCCCCTCCATCACCAGGACTCGTTGTCCTGGGGGAACCTCAGCCGCATTCGCGCCGCCGTAGCTTTTGACCGGGCCGATCACGGTACCGTTGGCGGCGCCGGCGGCGTCGGTCAGGAAGCTCGCGGTGGGCGTGCGCTGGCCTGCCAGGAACAGGTTGTACTGGGTGCGCGGCTTGAGCTTGAACAGCGATACCTCGAAGGCGTCGATGACGCCCAGGTTGCGCGCCACCACGAAACCCCGGCCCGTTCCCTGCACCGCGCGCAGCGGGACATTGACCGGATCCTCGTTCATGCGCGGCGCCAGGTTGGGCGCCGCGCCGGCGGGCGCCACGTCCGGCAAATAGACCAGCGCCTGGGGCGCCTGACCGCCGCCCATGCGGGCGATCGTCGTGTTGGTGGCGGTATCGATGACTTCCACGCCGTCGCCGTTCTCCAGTCCCACGTACATCCGGCTTCCGTCGCCCGAGGCCCAGATCCCGTGGGGCAGGGCCCCGGTCGGGATGGTCGTCAGCAGGCGCGCCTCCTTGCCGGTGCTGAACACCTCGACCGCGTTCTCTCCGCCCACCGTCACGTAGGCCAGCACCTCACCGCCGACCTTCGCGAACGCCAGGTGATTGGTGATGAAGCCGGTATCGATCACCCCCGCCACCTCGAGGCTGCGGGTATCGATGCGCGTGACCTTGCCCACGTCCTTGTGGGTCATCCACACTTCGCGATGGTCGGGCGTGAACTGCAGGAAGGGCGAGAACGGGCTGACCACCGGTATGCGCTTGATCACGCGGTGGCTCTTGACGTCGATGACGTCCAGCTCCGGCGTAAAGCTCGACACCACGAAGGCCAGCTTGCCGTCCGGGTGGAACTGCACCATGCCCGGTCCGGGCGCGGTCTGGATGCGGCGCTTCTCCCGGAAGCTCACCGGATCGATCACCGAGATATAGTCCTCTCCACGCACGACCACCCACGCTTCCTTGCCGTCCGCAGTGAAGAAACCTTCGTGCGGCGAACGGCCGATATAGGTCTTGCCCTTTACCGTATTGGTCGCGGTATCGATGAAGATCGCCGAATTCGAGCCGTTCGACACCACCAGCAGGGTCTTGCGGTCGGGCGAAAAGCCCAGGCCATGCACGTTGATCTCACCCTTGTACAGCGGCGAGAGCACGTCCGGCCGACGGTTGCCGAGCCGGATCTGGCCGAGCAGGCGGTTGGCCGAAGGATCGAACACCGACACGGTGTTGGTGTTCTGGTCCGCCGTGTACACACGGTCGGTGGGCGCCGGCGCGGCGACCGCGCACCAGCTGGCCCCTGCCGCGGCGAGACCCGCGGCGATGCGCTTCAGTGCAGTCATGGCTGTCCTTTCGTTTGGCTGTGCTGCGCCAGCCAGGCGCGCATCAGGTTGATCTCGTTCTGCTGCTCCGCGATGATGCCGAGCGCCAGGTTGCGCAGCGCCGGGTCCTGCGTATGCAGCAGCACGGCCTTGGCCATGTCGATCGCGCCCTGGTGGTGGGGGATCATCATGGTGATGAAATCGTGCTCGGCGCGTCCGTTCATCGGAGCGCGGCGCATGCCCTCGTCCATCACCGCCATGGCGTCGGCCATCAGCGTGGCGAAGGACTTGGAGCTGACCGCTTCAAAGTGCGGCGGCGGCACGCCCGGTGGATTGCCATGTCCGTGTCCGTGTTCGTGTCCGGTCTGCGCCAGGGCGGCGCCGCTGGCGAAGACGAGAGCAAGAGCGAGTGTGCGCATGGCGCTCATCCGGGGAAGTAGATCGGGTTGGGCAGCACCCACACGCGCACCGCGCCTTGCTGCACGAGCTCAGGCGCGATGGTGTTCAGGTCCAGCACCGCTTCGCGCGTACGGGTGTTGAAATTCCAGCCGATGCGTTTTCCGTCCACGACGAACTGCACCGTTTCGCCGTCGTACACGTTGACGTTGCGGGTGCCGGGCTTGATGTCCACCTGGCGCGCCGAGCTGGTCGCGGCGGCAGGAGTGCCGTAGTCGGCGGCGGGGTTGTCGGCGGCATGGGCGCAGGCGGCGAGGGTGAGGGAGAACAGCAGGGGCAGGGCTTTCATGGCTTTCCTTTCGAGGTCGTCATGCAGCACGAGGGCTGCGATGGAGACCAGCTTAAGGAGCGCGCCCTGTCCAGAGCATGACGCGAACATGACAATGCTGTCATCCTGGCCTTGCCCAATCCCGCCGGAGATCGGCAGGATCAGGCAATCGTTCGGCAGGATCCTCATACCGCTCCTGGGGCGCGCGCTCGTACCATGGAATCTCTACATCGACCGGAGAGATCCATGCAGAACATCGACACTATCTACATCAACGGGCGTTTCGAGACCCCGCACGGCACCGAGCTGATGACCCTGATCGACCCGGTGACGGAACAGGAAGCGGCCCGCGTGCGCCTGGCCGACGAGGTGGACGCCCGGCGCGCCATCGCGGCGGCGAAAGCCGCTTACCAAGCCCTCTCGGGCGCCACGCGCGAGGAGCGCATGGCCTGGCTGCAGCGCCTGCATGAGGTGGTCGCCGCCGCGGAAGACGAGCTGACCGCGCAGATGATCGAGGAGTACGGCGGGCCGGTGCGCTTCTCGCGCCCGACCGCCAGGCGCGCCGCCGCGTCCTTCGCTTCCGCCCGCGCCCTGCTGGCGGATTACCAGTTCGAGCGCCAGATCGCCAGCGCCCGGGTGCGCATGGAGCCCCTCGGCGTAGCGGGGCTGATCACGCCGTGGAATGCGAACTACGGCTTCATCTGCAGCAAGCTGTCGATGGCGATCGCATCGGGCAGCACGGCGGTGATCAAGCCCAGCGAACTGAGTGCGCGCCAGACCGCGCTGCTGACGCGCATCCTGGACCGCGCCGACCTGCCGCCCGGTCTCTTCAACATCGTGACCGGACGCGGCGATACCGTCGGCGCCGAATTCACCCGCCACCCGGACGTGGCCAAGATCTCCTTCACCGGCTCCACCGCGGTCGGCAAGACCATCATGCGCGGCGCGGCCGACACCATGAAGCGCGTGACCCTCGAACTGGGCGGCAAGTCGCCGACCATCCTGCTGGACGACGCCGATTTCGCGAAAGCGATGCCCTTCGCGGCGGCCGCGGCCACGATGAACAGCGGCCAGGCCTGCCTGGCGGGCACGCGCCTCCTGGTGCCGCGCGCGCGGATCGACGAAGCGCATGCGCTGATCGTCGCCGCCTTCGAGTCCTTCCGCGTGGGCGACCCGCGCGACCCCGAGACCCACATCGGGCCGATGGTCACGCGCACCCAGTACGAGCGCGTGCAGGCCTACATTCGCAAGGGCCTGGAAGAGGGCGCCCAGCTGCTGACGGGCGGACCAGGGCGACCGGAACATCTGGGGGCGGGCTATTTCGTCAAGCCGACGGTATTCGGCATGGTCCGCAACGACATGACGATTGCGCGCGAAGAGATCTTCGGACCGGTACTGTCCGTGATCGCCTATGAGGACGAGGAGGAGGCGATCGCGCTGGCCAACGACACGGTCTACGGTCTGCACGCGTACGTGTTCAGCGGCGATGTGGCGCGCGCAAACCGCGTCGCGCGACGCATCCAGGCCGGGCGCGTCTTCATCAACGGGCTGTATGATGAGCCATTGGCGCCGTTCGGCGGATTCAAGCAATCCGGCCTCGGGCGCGAGTTCGGCATCTTCGGCTTCGAAACCTATCTGGAACCCAAGGCATTGCTAGGTTATGAACAATCCCTCTGAGCCTATCCTCATGGCGGAGCTCCTGCAGGTCGTGCGCCGCCAGTTCGCCGCGTCGGCCCACGACAAGGACGATCTTGCCACCGCCTTGCCTTGGCTTGGGCTGGTGCGTCGCCGTGCGGCGACCCCGGTAGGACGCGGGATGCTGCAGCCGTCGGTGTGCCTGATGGTGCAAGGCGAGAAGGAGATGTTGGTCGGCGATCGCGTGCTGCGCTATGCGGCCGGTAGTTATGTGCAGGCGGGCGTGACCATTCCGGTGTCCGGCCAGATCGTGGACGCGAGCGAGGACAGACCATACTACGGGGTGCGCATCGATCTCGATCCCAAAGAGATCGCCGCCTTCATGCTCGAGATGCAGATCCCGATACCGCCTGGGCAGGAGGACGCGCCGGCGGTGACCGTCGAGCCGGCCGGGGAGGCCTTGCTGGAGGCTTTCCTGCGTCTACTCCGTCTGCTGGATCGGCCGGCGGACCTGCCGGTGCTCGGGCGCTTACTGAAACAGGAAATCCTGTATCACCTGGTGAGCGCCCCCGGGGGCGCCACGCTGAGTCGGGGCGTCCTCGGCGGCCAACACGAGCATGCTGTCGCGCGTGCGATCTCGTGGATTCGGGAGCACTACGACGCGCCATTGAAGATCGCCGAGCTGGCGAAGCAGGTCCATCTCAGTGCTTCGGTCCTGCATCGCCGCTTCAAGGCGGCCACGATGATGAGCCCGCTCCAGTACCAGAAACAGCTCAGGCTGCTGGAGGCGAGAACCATGCTGATGAGCGGAAACGCCGAGGCTGCGAGCGTTGCATTCAGGGTCGGCTATGAGAGCCCGTCCCAGTTCAGCCGCGAGTACCGCCGCTTGTTCGGAGCGCCGCCCTTGCAAGACGCACAGCAGTTGTCTGCGAACGCTGTCGACCCCTTGCGCTGACACCTGCGCATTTGCTATAGTGCGCCTCCGCTTCGGAACGGGCAGGAAATCGTTAACGTAATCAAGTGGTTACGATGACAAGCTCAGCAGAAATATCTGCGACGAAGCAAAAACAGGATTGACGAAGATCGCGAAACACTGCATAATCTCGTTCCTCTGCCGCTGACGAACACAACGCTTCGTCGAACAAGCGGCAAGACAGAATTCGAAGTTCTTTAACAATCAACAGTCGATAAGTGTGGGCGTTTGATGAAGGTGCCAGTGACCTCGGTCACTGATTACTTAAATTATCAAATGTTCACAAAAAATACGAACCTTCTCGAAAGAGAAGAATCGTCA
>NZ_MVAD01000009.1 GCF_002007115.1 Massilia sp. KIM
CAGAGCCGTAGCGAAAACCGCTGCGACTCGTACAAGTTATGCCTGATGACCATAGCAAGTCGGTCCCACCCCTTCCCATCCCGAACAGGACCGTGAAACGACTTTGCGCCGATGATAGTGCTGCAACCAGTGTGAAAGTAGGTTATCGTCAGGCTAGTTATATGAAAAAGCCCGCTCAGTGATCTGAGCGGGCTTTTTTGCTTTGTGGCCGCCGTGAGCAGCGCGGCCGGTATCTCAATATGCGCCGGCGCTAGACGTAAAAAAGCCCGCGAACATCCGCGGGCCTCGAGTGGGGTTACAAGACTCACTCTTGCAGCAAGCGCTGCACCACCCTGCTCATCTCATCCAGGCGATAGGGCTTCGGCAGCATCGGCACGCGCCGGAACACCCCATCTTCTCTGTCCACCTCTCCCGGATATCCCGATGCGAACAGCACCTTGGCCTCCGGCAGATGCTCCGCCATCGCCTGCGCCAGTTCATGCCCACGCACGGCGCCGGGCATCACGATGTCCGTGAACAGCAAATCGATCGGCAGCCCTTGCCGGATCAGGCGCAAGGCCGTTTCCCCATCCGCAGCCTCGAGCACGTACAGGCCCAGCTTGCGCAGCACTTCCACGCTCGCCGCCCGCACCGAAGCCTCGTCCTCGACCACCAGCACCGTCGGTACGCGGCGCGGCGGTGCTTCCGCGGCCAGCACGCTGTCTTCCTCCAGCGCGGCCAGGGCAGGGAAGTACATGCTCACTGTCGTTCCCACGCCGGGCGCGCTCGACAGCTCGATATGCCCGCCGCTTTGCTTCACGAAGCCGAACGCGAGGCTCAGCCCCAGGCCGGAACGCCGCTTTCCCGTCCTGGTCGTGAAGAAGGGTTCGAAGGCGCGTCGCTGGACCTCGTCCGACATGCCGGTGCCATCGTCCCGGACGGCGATGCAAACATAATCCGCGTCCGCGCCTTCTTCATCGCCGGGCGAGCCGCCAAGGCTCACCTCGAACACCAGGGTGCCGTCAGGGCCCATGGCCTCGATTGCATTTTCGACCAGGTGCAGCACCGTCTTCTCGAATTGAACCGGATCGAGCGACACCATCGGCACGCCCGCATCCACATACATCTCCAGCCGCCGCCCGCCCAGCAGGCGATGCAGCGCGCATTCCATGCTGCGCAGGTGCGCGCCTGCGTCCATGACGACCGGTTCCAGCGCCTGGCGTCGTGCGAAGGCCAGCAGTTGCGAGGCCAGCCTGGCGCCGCGGCGTACGCCTTCGGACGCCGCATCGACGCGGCGCACCGTTTTCTCGTCGGTCCGGTGCGCCACGCGCAGCAATTGCAGGTGGCCGTTGATCAGTTGCAGGACGTTGTTGAAATCATGCGCAATGCCGCTGGTGAGTTCGCCGATCGCTTCCATCTTCTGCGCGTCGTGCAGCGAATCCTGCGCTTCGGCCAGCTCGCGTGTGCGCTCGAGCAAAGCCGCCTGGCTCGTCTCCAGCGCCTGACGCGCCAGGTCGCGCTCGCGCGCCGCGTGGTAAGCGCGCGAGTGAGCGCGCACACGCGCGGCCAGCTCGATACGGTCCGGCCACTTGACTAGGTAATCCATCGCTCCCGCCGCGAAGCCCTCTGCCTTCACATGCGGGTTCTCGTTCGAAGACAGCATGATGATCGGCACCTGCGCGCTGGACGGCGCGAGCTTGAGCGCACGGATCACGCTCAGGCCGTCGACGAGTGGCATGTGCAGATCAACCATGATCAGGGTCGGCGCAAAGGTATCCGCCACTTCGCAGGCGCGCACCGGCTCGCTGAGGTATTCGATGCGCATCTCGGCTTCGTCCGCGAGCATGCTCTTCAGGAGTTCTGCATTGAAAGGCTGGTCGTCGATGAGCAGGATGCGATGGTCGATGTTCGGATTGAGCATAAGGGTGAGGCAGTGAATACGGGCCGGTCAGTGCAGGCTTGCCGCACGTCGGGGCCGGGCGGCATGCGCGATGCTCAATTCGAGCTGCGGCAGGTCGTATGGTTTCGGCAGCAGGATGACGCCGCTGTCCGCAGGGAGCTTGACGTTGTTCCCCTCGCCCGAGGCGAGGATCACCGTGAGCGCCGGCTGTGAGGCGATCGCCCGCGTAGCCAGTTCGATCCCCGACAGGCCGGGCAGGTTCAGGTCGGTGAACAGGATGTCGACGTCGCTCTCCTTGAGCAGCGCCAGTGCGTGTTCGGCCGATCCGCTGCCGCTTGCTTCGTGCCCGAGGGCCGACAGCAGTTCGCAGGCGAGTTCGCGCGTGTCAGGATCGTCCTCCACCACCAGGATGCGGCGCCCCGCTTGTCCATTCCCGGTCAGGTCCTGGTGCGCCACGCGGTCCGCAGCCACCACAGGCGGCGTCCGCCCTAGCTGCTGCCGCACCGCGCGCGCCAGTTGCTCGCGGCTGTAGGGCTTGGGCAGCAGTTCGATATCGTCGTCAAGCTGCCGGTCCGGCAACTGGCCCGAGGTGAGCAGGATCGCCGTGTCCGGCGCGACGACGCGGCTGCGCTCGATCAGCGATACCCAGTCGACCGCGCCCGGCATCGACAGGTCGGTGAACAGCAGGTCGACCCGCACGCCGCTCTGCAGCACGGCCAGCGCCTGCTGTGCGTCGCCGGCGCGCAGCACGTGGTAGCCCAGGCTGGTGAGGACATCGGTGGTTGTGGCCACCACCGCCGCATCGTCGTCGACCACGAGCACGGTTTCGCCGTTGCCATGCACCGCCGCGCTGTCCGGCGCGCGCGCTTCCACCGCTTCGCCGAGGGCGCGCGGCAGGTAGATCAGGATCGTCGTGCCCTGGCCCGGCCGGCTCTGGATCCGGATCTCGCCACCGCTTTGCTTCACGAAACCGTAGACCATGCTCATGCCCAGCCCGGTGCCCTTGCCCGGCGCCTTGGTGGTGTAGAAGGGGTCGAAGATCTTTTCGACGATCTCCGGCGGCATGCCGCAGCCGGTGTCGTTCATCGCCAGGCAAACGTGCTCGGCGCCATCGGCTCCGTCGGGTGCGGCGTTGGACAAACTGATCGTCAGGCGTCCCACGCCATCCATCGCGTCGCGCGCATTGATCGCCATGTTGAGGATGGCGTTCTCGAGCTGGTTCTGGTCCACCTCGACGTTCCATAGTCCGGCCGGCTGGTGGATGTCGACCACGATGCGGTCGCCGAGGGCGCGCAGCAGCAGCGATTCCATGTCGCCGAGCAGGCGGCCCAGGTGGGTCGCCACCGGCTGGAGCGGCTGCTTGCGCGCGAAGGCCAGCAGTTGCGAGGACAACTTGGACCCGCGCTCGACGGCGGCGATGGCACTGGCGATGCGCGCGCCCGGCAAGCCGCCCAGGCCATCGAGTTCCATCAGCTGCAGGTTGCTCGAGATGATCTGCAGGACGTTATTGAAGTCGTGCGCCACGCCGCTTGCCAGCTGGCCCACCGCTTCCATCTTCTGCGCCTGGCGCAGCGCATCCTCGGCCTTGACGCGCTCGGTTTCCTCCAGCACCACTTTGAGCTCGAGCGACTGGTTCAATGCGTGCAGGGCGGCTTGCGCTTCGCGCAGGTCTTCTTCGATGCGCTTTCGTTCGGTGATGTCAAACGCCGCCCCGAGATAACGTCGTTCGCCACCCTTCGTTCCCGTCACGGCCTGGCCGCGGCGCGCGATCCAGCGCTTCTCGCCCGTGTCGACGCGCGTGATCATAAATTCCGCGTAGCCGATCGGATTGTCATATTGCTCGAGCCGGCTTGGACCGGCCATGTGGCGGTGCGCCGGCTCTACCTGGTTGACCAGCATCGACGCCGTGACATCCGTATCCGGCGTGAAGCCCCACAAGCGGCGGTAGGCCTCGGAAACCACGACCTTTCCCGTGTTGGGATACCACTCGAAGGTGCCGATCTCGCCTACCTCCTGCGCGACGCGCAGCCGCTCCTCGGTCAGCGCGTGGTCGGTGACGTCGATGCCTTCGACGAAGATGCCGTGGGTGTTCCCGTGGCCATCCTTCAGCGGCTGGTACACGAAATCGAGGATGCGGCGCTCCATTGCGAGGCCGTCGGCACTGACCAGCTGCACGTCGACGCTTCGCCCGTGGAAGGGTTCGCCCTCGCGGTAGACCTGGTCGAGCAAGTCGACAAAACCCTGCTCGACCACCTCCGGCAGCGCCTCGCGTACCGGCTTGCCAATGATGGGGCGGTGCTGTACCAGACGCAGATAGGAATCGTTGGCCAGCTCGATGACATGATCCGGCCCGGTGACCACGGCCATGAAGCTGGGCGCCTGGCGGAACAGGGTATTCAGGAAGGCCATGTCGCCGACCAGCTTGTCGTTGGTCTGCTCCAACTGGACCCGCAGGGCGTCGAGGCGCGTATTCACCTGTTCCAGGTGCCGGCCTTGCCGTTCGCGCTCACGCTCGCCCTGCACGCGCGCAGTGGTCTCGATGATGGTCGCGAGCAGGCCGCGTACCTGACCGTGTTCATCCATCGCCGGCGCGTAATACAGATCCACCCAGATGTCTTTCGGCTCGCCGTTGTGCGCGAGGACGAAGTGGCGGTCGCGAAACACGCTGACCTCGCCGGCGTAGGCCGCGTCGAGCACCGTTTGGTTAAAGTCGCGTGCGTCCGGCCATGCCTCATGCACCGACATGCCGAGCGCTTGTGGATGCTTGTCGCCGGCGATGAGGGCGTAGGCGTCGTTATAGAGAAGGGTGTTGTCATCGCCCCAGAGCAAGGCCATGCCGACCGGGGAGCGCAAAATGGTTTCGGTGAGGATGCGCAGCGTGGCTGGCCATGAGTCGATGGGGCCGAGCGCGGTGCGACTCCAATCGCGCGTGCGGATCAGTTGTGCGGTTTCGCCATCGCATGCCGGCCAAACGAGCTCACTCATGACTGCCTCATCGGGTTAAGACCGAATCGCCGAGCCGCAGCGCTGACGGTACTAGGGTTGGGGCAGTAGTGTAACACCGGAAACGGTACCGCTAGACACAGTCCGGATAGAAATATAGGTATATGCAGCTAATGAATATGCCGGTGTACTTACAGCGCATTTAACTCACGATGCGCCTGGCGGTATTGACCAAGGCGTTAGGGCTGGAGGTGGCCAACGCCATCTGCGAAAGCCGCCGCAAGGCGGCCGCCGCACTTAGGCGGCGCTGGCCTGGCGGCTCAGGCGCAACTCGAGGTTGTGCCAGAAGCGGTCGTGGATCGGCAGCAGCAGGACGTTGCACACCGGTTCGAGTACGGCGGCCATGCCGCCGAAGGCGAGGGAGCCGGTCGCAAAATACATGACGGTAAATGCCACGATCATGTGCATCGCCGTCTGGCTGATTTTCTCGGCAGCGACGGCGGCGTAGCGCTGACGCTCCGTCGCCGCTCGCTGGCGATAAGCGGCCCATGCCTTTTCATGGAAGGGCAGGAGCAGCACGTTGATCACCGGTTCGATGATGATGGCCAGGCCGCCGAAGACGACAGAGCCGGTCATGGCATAGGCAATCGCAAAGGCGATGGTCATGTGGGTCACGACCTGACTGGTTTTTTTCGCTGCGACGACCATGGTGGGGCTCCTTGCTAATCACTACAGTAGGTACAGATGATAGTGATTCTCGTTTATAGCGAAAAGCAAAATGATTTGAAGGGAGCGATAGATTCCCACTATTGATGAGCCTGACTTAAGCCTGGCTGAAGCGTTGTCGCGGAAGCACAAACCCGCTTGCGGGACGTGTCATGGATTTGTTATAGTTTCGTTTCGCCCGACGCAAACGCAGTCGCAAGACGAAGCGAGCTGAAGGTGGAGGTAAAAAGAAGTTGACGAGGAACGCAAAACACCGCATAATCTCGCTTCTCTGCTGCTGACGAACACAACGCTTCGTCGACAACGCGGCAAGACAGAATCCGAAGTTCTTTAACAATCAACAGTCGATAAGTGTGGGCGTTTGATGAAGGTGCCAGTGACCTCGGTCACTGATTACTTAAATTATCAAATGTTCACAAAAAATACGAACCTTCTCGAAAGAGAAGAATCGTCA
>NZ_MVAD01000010.1 GCF_002007115.1 Massilia sp. KIM
AGAAGGTTCGTATTTTTTGTGAACATTTGATAATTTAAGTAATCAATGACCGAAGTCACTGGCACCTTCATCAAACGCCCACACTTATCGACTGTTGATTGTTAAAGAACTTCGGATTCTGTCTTGCCGCGTTGTCGACGAAGCGTTGTGTTCGTCAGCAGCAGAGGAACGAGATTATGCAGTGTTTCGCGATCTTCGTCAATCCTGTTTTTGCTTCGTCGCAGATATTTCTGCTGAGCTTGTCATCGTAACCACTTGATTACGTTAACGATTTCCTGCCCTTGCCGAAGCGGACGCGCACTATAGCAAATACGCCGGGACCAACGCAAGGGGCACCCGCGCGGGATCACCCCTTCACGCAGACAACCTGTTTCAGCGTGTGCACGACCTCGACCAGGTCGCGTTGCGCATGCATGACGGCATCGATGTCCTTGTAGGCCATCGGGATCTCGTCGATCACGTTCGCGTCCTTGCGGCACTCGACACCCTCGGTCGCGCGCTCCTGGTCCGCCACCGTGAACCGGCGCTTCGCTTCGGTCCGGCTCATGGTGCGGCCCGCGCCGTGGCTGCAGCTATGGAAGCTCTCCGGATTACCCTTGCCGCGCACGATAAAACTCTTCGCGCCCATGGAGCCCGGAATGATCCCAAGCTCCCCTTCCCTCGCGGACACCGCACCCTTGCGTGTGACCAGCACGTCCTTGCCGAAATGCCGCTCCTTCTGTACGTAATTGTGGTGACAGTTGACCGCTTCCACGTGCGTCTCGAAGGGCTTGGTGATTACGGTGCGCACGGCCGCGATCAGGTTCTGCATCATCACCTCGCGATTCATGCGCGCGAACTTCTGGGCCCAGCTCACGGCTTCGACGTAATCGTCGTAGTGCTGCGTGCCCTCGCTCAGGTAGGCGAGATCCTGATCGGGCAAGTTCGCCAGGTGGCTGCGCATGTCCTTTTTTGCGAGCTCGATGAAATGGGTGCCGATGGCATTGCCGACGCCGCGTGAACCCGAGTGCAGCATGAACCAGACGAATCCCACTTCGTCCAGGCAGACCTCGACGAAGTGATTACCGCTCCCCAAGGTCCCCAGGTGACGGTAATTGTTCGTGTTTCTCAGCGACGGCGCTTTCTGGCAAATGCGGTCGAATTCATCCTTGAGCTTCATCCACGCGGTGTCGACCGACGCCGGCGGCGCTTCCCAGGAGCCCACGTCGCGTCCGCGATGCCCGCGTGTCTTCGGTGACATGCCATGAGGAACGGCGCGCTCGATCGCGCTGCGCAGGCGGGAGAGATTATCGGGCAGATCGTTAGCGGTGAGCGTCGTCTTTGCGGCCATCATGCCGCAGCCGATATCCACGCCGACCGCAGCCGGAATGACGGCGCCCAGGGTCGGGATCACGCTGCCGATCGTCGAGCCTTTGCCGAGGTGCACATCGGGCATGACCGCAATGTGGTGGTAGATGAAGGGCATGCGCGCCGTGTTGGCGAGCTGCTGCCTGGCAGCCTCTTCGACCGGCACACCCTCGGTCCACATCCTGACGGGACGCCCTCCCTCTACCTGCATGATCTGTTGGCTGTTCTCGTCCATGCTTATCCCCTTCAAAATCCGCCATCACCCGAGAACAATCGAGACGATATGCCAGGATTCAAGTGCGGAAGCGCTAGCCGGCATTATGTGGCGGGTGGCCAGGCTTCTATTGCGGCATGCCCACGGCTCGGGCTTGCCATTGCCGGCGTCCTGTCATCTGCAATCCGGTCCACGTGCTCCACCGCGGTTTCAAGCGTGCGCGCATTGAAGGTACTCAGCTTTACGCGTACTGTTCAGGTATGCAAAGTGAGTCTACAAAAACCGAACGCATCGATTCGGAGATGCGCAACATCATCGAGGAAGCCCGGGTCATCCTACCCGGAGTCCAGGCCCTGTTCGGCTTCCAGACCATCGCAGTGTTCAACGACAGATTCGAGGACCTTGCGGCTCACGCGAAGGCTTGTCACATCCTGGCCCTGGTGATGGTCATTGTCGCGGTGGCGATGGTTATGACGCCGGCCATCTACTATCGGACCTGTCGTGGGCATGTCACGGAGAACATGCTGCGCTTCACCTCGCGGATGATACGGGGCGCGCTTTGCCCGCTTGCGCTCGGCCTGGCGCTCGACATGTTCACGGTGATCTACTTGGCGACCGAAGGCATGCCCGCGCGCATGCCGGTCAGCATAGGCGCCTCGGTCGGAACGCTGACCCTGCTTGCGACGCTATGGTTCTTGATCCCACACAGAGCGCACAGGCAGTCGCGTTGAAGAGAATGCTCCCTCGCTGGCCCGTATGTGAAACCGCGTACAGATGAGCTCGCTTGCTGACGGTTAATCTTGATTTCAATGAGAACCGCTGCAAGTCCCAATCCCAGGAACCACATAGGCTCAAGGCGGTCGTAGACACGTCGGCACCTGCCGACGCACAGAAACACAGAATGGGCGACACTCGCCAACCCGAAGTTCCGGTGATCGGGGGGAGCGAAGAGGGTGACGAGTGTTAGCCCAGCCGTACATGGCACCGGCGGCCACGGCGCAACAGGAAACGCGAGCGCATCAGCCCGCTTCCTACCGTGCCGCGGTGCTCAACGGCTGGGACTGGCCATGACAGCCAGTTGAACAAAGCCTCGGCGGATAGCCGAGGCTTTTATTTTTTGTGCTGCCCCATGTGCGAGAGGCTAGCCGGAAGGCTGCATCGAAGCGACAAGCTCCTCGTACCAGCGTGATTGGCGCGTCTTGTGCAGCCGATACCAGGCCCTGGCGGTTTCCGGGCGCCAGACCTTCAGCATCTTCAATATCTCGTAAGTGAACTCGAGCGGGGCAAGGCCGGTTGCGGTGATGAGATTGGCGCCGCGCACCGCCGGCTTGTCCCTGAAATGTGCTTCGCCGCGATAGGTCGGACAGACCTGTTTAAGGAAGTCGAGATTGTCGCTGGTATGGCGACGCTGATCGAGTGCGCCGATCGTCGCCAGGCCGATGGTCGCGCCGCAGATCGCGGCCACCTGATTACCCTGGTCGAGGGCGTCGCCGGCACGCTCGAGGAAGGGCCGCGCGGCTGGCGTGGTCCAGAGGTTGGAACCGGGAAGCACGAGCAAGTCGTCGCTCTGCAACTGGAGCTCGTCGAGAGAGAGATCGGGCGTGTAAGTAATGCCGCCCATGCTTGTGACGGCATCGCGCGAGAGGCCGACCTTCTGGAGGCTGAAGTCGATGGACGGGTCGGCGAAGAAGCGGCGGCTGTGCAGTTCGGCGGTGAGGTAACCGACTTCCCAGTCGGCCAAGGTGTCGAGCACGGCGAGGTAGACGTTCAAGGCGGGTTCCCTCCAATCAGGTGTGCCGGAAATCTTACGCTATTGGACGCTGTGGTTGAAATTCGTATCCACCAGTACGTCGTAGACCTGCAGTATAAAAGGCAGCGCAGAAAGCAAAAAAGCCCGCTCAGATCACTGAGCGGGCTTTTTCTTATAACTAGCCTGACGATAACCTACTTTCACACTGGTTGCAGCACTATCATCGGCGCAAAGTCGTTTCACGGTCCTGTTCGGGATGGGAAGGGGTGGGACCGACTTGCTATGGTCATCAGGCATAACTTGTATGAGTCGCAGCGGTTTGCGCTACGGCTCTG
>NZ_MVAD01000011.1:0-1552 GCF_002007115.1 Massilia sp. KIM
GTTGCAGCACTATCATCGGCGCAAAGTCGTTTCACGGTCCTGTTCGGGATGGGAAGGGGTGGGACCGACTTGCTATGGTCATCAGGCATAACTTGTACGAGTCGCAGCGGTTTTCGCTACGGCTCTGAATCTGGAAGAAGTAGTGGGTAGCTGTTGTATCAGCTGTATTCTTGTCTCGGCATGACTGCCAAGGTTATAGGGACAAGCCGTACGGGCAATTAGTATCGGTTAGCTTAATGCATTACTGCACTTCCACACCCGACCTATCAACGTCCTGGTCTCGAACGACCCTTCAAGGAGCTCAAGGCTCCGGGAAATCTCATCTTAAGGCAAGTTTCCCGCTTAGATGCTTTCAGCGGTTATCTCTTCCGAACTTAGCTACCCGGCAATGCCACTGGCGTGACAACCGGTACACCAGAGGTTCGTCCACTCCGGTCCTCTCGTACTAGGAGCAGCCCCCTTCAAATTTCCAACGCCCACGGCAGATAGGGACCAAACTGTCTCACGACGTTTTAAACCCAGCTCACGTACCACTTTAAATGGCGAACAGCCATACCCTTGGGACCGGCTACAGCCCCAGGATGTGATGAGCCGACATCGAGGTGCCAAACTCCCCCGTCGATATGAACTCTTGGGAGGAATCAGCCTGTTATCCCCAGAGTACCTTTTATCCGTTGAGCGATGGCCCTTCCATACAGAACCACCGGATCACTATGTCCTACTTTCGTACCTGCTCGACTTGTCGGTCTCGCAGTTAAGCACGCTTATGCCATTGCACTATTAGCACGATGTCCGACCGTACCTAGCGTACCTTCGAACTCCTCCGTTACACTTTAGGAGGAGACCGCCCCAGTCAAACTGCCTACCATGCACTGTCCCCGATCCGGATAACGGACCAAGGTTAGAACCTCAAACAAACCAGGGTGGTATTTCAAGGATGGCTCCACGAGAACTGGCGTCCCCGCTTCAAAGCCTCCCACCTATCCTACACAGATTGGTTCAAAGTCCAATGCAAAGCTACAGTAAAGGTTCATGGGGTCTTTCCGTCTAGCCGCGGGTAGATTGCATCATCACAAACATTTCAACTTCGCTGAGTCTCGGGAGGAGACAGTGTGGCCATCGTTACGCCATTCGTGCAGGTCGGAACTTACCCGACAAGGAATTTCGCTACCTTAGGACCGTTATAGTTACGGCCGCCGTTTACTGGGACTTCAATCAAGAGCTTGCACCCCATCATTTAATCTTCCAGCACCGGGCAGGCGTCACACCCTATACGTCCACTTTCGTGTTTGCAGAGTGCTGTGTTTTTATTAAACAGTCGCAGCCACCAGTTTATTGCAACCCTTTCACCCTTCTGCAGTAAAGCAGTCAAGCTACCGGGGCGTACCTTATCCCGAAGTTACGGTACCAATTTGCCGAGTTCCTTCTCCCGAGTTCTCTCAAGCGCCTTAGAATACTCATCTCGCCCACCTGTGTCGGTTTGCGGTACGGTCTCGTATGACTGAAGCTTAGAGGCTTTTCTTGGAACCACTTCCGATTGCTTCGCGGCACA
>NZ_MVAD01000011.1:2051-3305 GCF_002007115.1 Massilia sp. KIM
AAAGACATATCCGCAGCTTCGGTGACTGGCTTAGCCCCGTTACATCTTCCGCGCAGGACGACTCGATCAGTGAGCTATTACGCTTTCTTTAAATGATGGCTGCTTCTAAGCCAACATCCTGACTGTTTTAGCCTTCCCACTTCGTTTTCCACTTAGCCAATCTTTGGGACCTTAGCTGGCGGTCTGGGTTGTTTCCCTCTTGACGCCGGACGTTAGCACCCGACGTCTGTCTCCCAAGCTCGCACTCATCGGTATTCGGAGTTTGCAATGGTTTGGTAAGTCGCAATGACCCCCTAGCCATAACAGTGCTCTACCCCCGATGGTGATACTTGAGGCACTACCTAAATAGTTTTCGGAGAGAACCAGCTATTTCCAAGTTTGTTTAGCCTTTCACCCCTACCCACAGCTCATCCCCTAATTTTTCAACATTAGTGGGTTCGGACCTCCAGGGCGTGTTACCGCACCTTCATCCTGGCCATGGGTAGATCACTTGGTTTCGGGTCTACACCCAGCGACTGTCGCCCTATTCGGACTCGATTTCTCTACGGCTCCCCTATCTGGTTAACCTCGCCACTGAATGTAAGTCGCTGACCCATTATACAAAAGGTACGCCGTCACCCCACGAAGAGGCTCCGACTGTTTGTATGCACACGGTTTCAGGATCTATTTCACTCCCCTCCCGGGGTTCTTTTCGCCTTTCCCTCACGGTACTGGTTCACTATCGGTCGATTACGAGTATTTAGCCTTGGAGGATGGTCCCCCCATGTTCAGACAGGATTTCTCGTGTCCCGCCCTACTTGTCGTACGCTTAGTACCACCGTCCTGATTTCGCATACGGGGCTATCACCCGCTATGGCCAGAGTTTCCAATCTGTTCTGCTATCAAGTCGACTATCACGTACAGGCTCATCCCATTTCGCTCGCCACTACTTTGGGAATCTCGGTTGATTTCTTTTCCTGCAGCTACTTAGATGTTTCAGTTCGCCGCGTTCGCTTCGTTACCCTATGTATTCAGATAACGATGACCTAAAAGGCCGGGTTTCCCCATTCGGAAATCTGCGGATCAAAGCTCGTTTGCTAGCTCCCCGCAGCTTATCGCAAGCTACTACGTCCTTCATCGCCTGTAATCGCCAAGGCATCCACCATGTGCACTTATTCACTTGTCCCTATAACGTTGGCCCCTGCATGAGTATCAGGGAACGTCATAAGTCAAGAATACTGCTTGTGTGATACAACAATTACTACCCTAAGAATG
>NZ_MVAD01000013.1 GCF_002007115.1 Massilia sp. KIM
TGGATCATGCCGTTGTAGCGGGTGACGGTCACCGGCACGCCGGCCTGGTCGAGCTTGCGGCCGTAGGCTTCGCCTTCGTCACGCAGCACGTCGTTCTCGGCGGTCTGGATCAGGGCCGGCGGCAGGCCTTTCAGCTGGTCGAGGCTGGCGCGCAGGGGCGAGGCGTAGATCTCGTTACGCTTGGCCGGATCCTTGGTGTAGCTGTCCCAGAACCACTTCATCATGTTCTTGGTCAGGAAGTGGCCTTCGGCGAACTGGTTGTACGAACCGGTCTCGAAGTTGGCGTCGGTCACCGGCCACATCAGGACTTGGTAGCGCAGTTTCGGGCCGCCCTTGTCTTTCGCCATCAGGGTCAGCACGGTGGCCATGTTGCCGCCGACGCTGTTGCCGGCCACGGCCAGGCGATTGCCGTCGATGTTCAGTTCCTTGCCGTGTTCGGCGACCCACTTGGTGGCGGCGTAGATCTCGTTGATCGCCACGCCATAGCCCACTTCCGGCGAGCGCTGGTAGTCCACGAAGACGGCCACGGCGCCCGAGTGTTCGACCAGGTCGCGCACCAGGCGCTCGTGGGTCGGGTAGTCGCCCAGCACCCAGCCGCCGCCGTGCACGAACATGAAGGCCGGCAGCACGCCCTTCTGGCCGGCCGGGCGCACGATCTTCAGTTTGATCTGCTTGCCGTCGACGGTGATGACTTTGTCGGAGACGTCCGCCTTGGGCAGGTTCAGCTTCACACTTTTCTGGGCGCCTTCGAGCACGGCACGGGCGTCGGCCGGCGCCAGGGTCTCGAGCGGCTTGCCGCCTTCCAGGGCTTTCAGGAATTGCTGGGTGCGCACATCGACGGTCGGCTCGGCGGCGCCGGCGACACCGGTGGCGAGAGCGATGGCGGCGGCGGCGATGGATTTG
>NZ_MVAD01000014.1 GCF_002007115.1 Massilia sp. KIM
ACTACATGAAGTTGGAATCGCTAGTAATCGCGGATCAGCATGCCGCGGTGAATACGTTCCCGGGTCTTGTACACACCGCCCGTCACACCATGGGAGCGGGTTTTACCAGAAGTAGGTAGCTTAACCGCAAGGAGGGCGCTTACCACGGTAGGATTCGTGACTGGGGTGAAGTCGTAACAAGGTAGCCGTATCGGAAGGTGCGGCTGGATCACCTCCTTTCTAGAGTAGCACCAGGAGCTAGACTCCATCATCAAGCGTCCACGCTTATCGGCTGTTGCAAAGAGCAACGAGAACAGTTCGGGTCTGTAGCTCAGTCGGTTAGAGCACCGTGTTGATAACGCGGGGGTCGTTGGTTCGAATCCAACCAGACCCACCATGGTTATCGTAGTACCACGGGGGATTAGCTCAGCTGGGAGAGCACCTGCTTTGCAAGCAGGGGGTCGTCGGTTCGATCCCGTCATCCTCCACCATTCACCTGGTTACTGTTCACTGCATTTATCTAAAACCGCTCAGTAATGAACTGGCAGCGAGTTTAGATAAGTGTAGTTCTCGTTCTTTAACAATCTGGAAGAAGTAAAGTTTTTTTAAGCGTGTGCGAAAGCACATTCTTAGGGTAGTAATTGTTGTATCACACAAGCAGTATTCTTGACTTATGACGTTCCCTGATACTCATGCAGGGGCCAACGTTATAGGGACAAGTGAATAAGTGCACATGGTGGATGCCTTGGCG
>NZ_MVAD01000015.1 GCF_002007115.1 Massilia sp. KIM
CTTCTCCCGAGTTCTCTCAAGCGCCTTAGAATACTCATCTCGCCCACCTGTGTCGGTTTGCGGTACGGTCTCGTATGACTGAAGCTTAGAGGCTTTTCTTGGAACCACTTCCGATTGCTTCGCGGCATAAAGCCACTCGTCTCAACCCCTTGAATTACGTGCCCGGATTTGCCTAAGCACCTTCTATGAGTCAAGAACTAACTATTCCAACAGTTAGACAACCTTCCGCGATCCGTCCCCCCATCGCATCATACGACGGTGCAGGAATATTAACCTGCTTCCCATCAGCTACGCATCTCTGCCTCGCCTTAGGGGCCGACTCACCCTGCTCCGATGAACGTTGAACAGGAAACCTTGGGCTTTCGGCGAGAGGGCTTTTCACCCTCTTTATCGCTACTCATGTCAGCATTCGCACTTCTGATACCTCCAGCATCCTTTACAAGACACCTTCGCAGGCTTACAGAACGCTCTCCTACCATATGTCAAAGACATATCCGCAGCTTCGGTGACTGGCTTAGCCCCGTTACATCTTCCGCGCAGGACGACTCGATCAGTGAGCTATTACGCTTTCTTTAAATGATGGCTGCTTCTAAGCCAACATCCTGACTGTTTTAGCC
>NZ_MVAD01000016.1 GCF_002007115.1 Massilia sp. KIM
TGTTACACCTTGTTACACTAATCGCTTGCAATTAGATCGCGAGCTATGTAATATGCTTTCCATGGCAGCGCGAAACGACAAGAGGCGCTGCCAACCGGTCAAAGGCGCGGGCAGGATCGCGAATCCTGCGGCGCCAACGAGCAAGCAAGAAAAAGCAATATTTAAATAGCGCACTATTCAATAGCGATTTAAATGAAGCGGATCTTCCGCAACAACCAAGGAGAAACACCATGTCGATCGAAAAAGTCCTCTACCGTGCCAGCGCCAAAGCCACCGGTGGCCGCGAAGGCCGCGCCGTGTCCTCGGACGGCGTGCTCGACGTCAAGCTGACCACCCCGAAAGAACTCGGCGGCAACGGCTTGGAAGGCACCAACCCGGAACAGCTGTTCGCAGCCGGCTACTCGGCCTGCTTCCTGGGCGCGATGAA
This sequence comes from Massilia sp. KIM, assembly GCF_002007115.1. NCBI lineage: Bacteria > Pseudomonadati > Pseudomonadota > Betaproteobacteria > Burkholderiales > Oxalobacteraceae > Massilia > Massilia sp. KIM. Next base: position 428 of record NZ_MVAD01000016.1, read on the forward strand.
ATTCGTCGCCGCCCGCGACAAGCTGAAGATCTCGCCGGACGTGTCGGTGGAGGGCAGCGTGGGCATCGGCGCGATCCCGACCGGCTTCGGCATCGAAGTCACCCTGAAGATCAGCCTGCCGGGCGTCCCGGCCGACGAAGCCCAGACCCTGATCGACCGCGCCCACATCGTGTGCCCCTA
>NZ_MVAD01000017.1 GCF_002007115.1 Massilia sp. KIM
CAGGGTCTCGAGCGGCTTGCCGCCTTCCAGGGCTTTCAGGAATTGCTGGGTGCGCACATCGACGGTCGGCTCGGCGGCGCCGGCGACACCGGTGGCGAGAGCGATGGCGGCGGCGGCGATGGATTTGGTCAGGGTGTTCATGGTCTATCCTTTCTTGTTCGGTGTTTTCATCAGGACTGCGGCGCGACAGTAGCAGCAGCGTCCCATATCGAATTGCAAAAATGAACTATGCCTAGGTATAACTTAGCCTTTGGTGATACCCGGAACTTCGGCCTTGTCAGCGATTAAATAGTACACTATTTATTTATTGCGCTGACCGGGCCGTCGTTCGCCCCGCACCCCTGAGGGTGCGGGAAAGGGGCTTACACCAGTTGCAGGGTGACGTCGATGTTGCCGCGGGTCGCGTTCGAATAGGGGCACACGATGTGGGCGCGGTCGATCAGGGTCTGGGCTTCGTCGGCCGGGACGCCCGGCAGGCTGATCTTCAGGGTGACTTCGATGCCGAAGCCGGTCGGGATCGCGCCGATGCCCACGCTGC